>JBDSBS010000416.1:0-4380 GCA_039921435.1 Planctomycetota bacterium
GTGATCGACGTGCGCCAGTGGCCAACCGTGTTGTGGCGTGAGTGGTTGCTCGCCTACCTGCCGATCTCACTCGCAGGGTTCGCCGCGATCTTGGGGCGGCGACCCCGTTCGCCGACGTTTGGATCCACGGCGCGGGAGTCGTGGCTGTTCGTTGCGGCGATCGGCGCGTGGGTCGGTTCGAGCGCTGCGCTCATTTCGTCCGTCGACGAGAAGGGGGCGTACTTCGCTGCCCTCGCGTTTCCCGCGGCCTGGTTCGCGGTGCATGCCGTGCCTCGCCGCTGGCAACCAGCACTGATCAGCATCGCCGCGGCAATGTCCCTTTGGTTCTTCACGCATCCGAATCGGCCTGCGTGGAACCCACGGTTCGCGAGTGGGGTGATCGCTGTATCGACACAGAAGCCGTCGTTTGTCGTGTTGGGCACACTCTCGGAAGTCGATGCAGTCGTCGTGACGGACCCTACGCGGTTGGTCCAGCTGCTCGACGACTGGGTCTACGAGATCCTGAGGCAGGGTGGTGTCGGCCCGGAAAAGGTGGCAGTGGCGTTCGACGCACTGCTGAACGGACTCGCTTCACTTGGCGCTCGCCTCGTGCTGGCCGACAGCGCAGTGCAAGCCATGCTGGGATCGAACCTGCCCGCGCTTCGCTGGTTGGGTGCCGAGGTGCTGCCTCGCTTCGAGTGCACTGCGATCGTCGTCGACGATTTCCACGGCGTCGTCGTCAGTCGTCGCACTGAGCCGCGCTGAGAGCTGAGAGCTGAGAGCCTGAGAGGAAATGATGATACAGGCTCTCAGATTCCCCTCTATGGCCGCCTCCGCGGCCATGCAGAGAGTAGGAAACAGATTGTTTCCCACTCTCTGAGCCGCGGTGCGGTGACAACGCCGTCGGCTCCATGCCAAGGCCGGTTTGTGTCGATGAGGTGGAGCGTGCGCATCCACTTCTTCGACCCGACGGGCTCTGGCCTCGGCCTCGCAATCGGGCTCGTCGAGCTCGGTCACGCCGTCGTGCACCGTGGGCCGTGCAGTTGGAACTCGAGCGAAGCCGGCGATACGGATCGCATGTGTCGCGACCTCGTACAGCGGTACTTAGGTGCGATCGGCGACGGTCCCGGCCCCAACGAATCGGATACCGGCACCGACGAGTGCGACCTGGTCGTCGTCGTCGACACGTTCGCCGACATGCTGCACGCGCTCACGCAGGGTGTGGGAGTGAATGCGCCGATGCGGGGCGACGACCCACTGCAGCAGACTCTCAACCCGCTCGTCTATCCCGAGCGCCTGCGTTTCTGACTCGACCTCGTGCAGCGCGTCGAACGCGTTGCGGTGATCGATATGTCCGACAAAGGCGCGCCACGCGAGATCGGCTTCGAAGCCTTGCCGAACGCGACGTTGTTTGCGCGCGAGTGTGCAGTCGGCGATGCCGGGCCGTGGCGGCCATTCCCGTTCCTCTACAACCACGTGTTGCTCTGGCTCGAACACCTCCGACCCGCATACGAGTGGTTCGTGCCCGCGAACCAGCGCCGGTTCGTGTCGGACTGGGCGTTTTGCGGCACGATCGAACATCCGCGCTACGGCGACCGGCGCCGGCTCGCGCTGGTGCAGGCGGTGCAGCGTTGGTCCCAGCTGCGCGGTGCCATTGCGACGCAGATTCCGTTCGTCGACGTGTTGCGCATGCTGCAGGCGACGCAGTTTGGTCTTGACTTGCCCGGCGCTGGCGAACTGTGCTTTCGGCTGCACGAGAGTCTGGCCCTCGGCACGCCCGTGTTGCGCCGGAGGCGAGCCGCATGGTGATGGCAGCAGGGCTCGAGCAGGTCGTCGTCGCAGCATCAGAGGCAGCTCCCGACCTCGACGCCGATGCTGTTCGAGCCGTCTACCTGCGGTCGTATGGACCGCGCGCGGCCGCATCGATGCTGCTCGAAGCTCGAACGGGTATCGAGACGGCACGGGGCTTGGCCAGGGCTGGGTCCGCGGGAAGCCACGCTCGGCCGTTTTCACCCATGTGCGGAATTGGTCGCTGAGTTTGCTTCGATGCGAAGGCCGAGGCGTTTATACGCAGAATAGATATACTCTGCGTATAAACCATGATCGATCGTCACGGCGAAGACACCCAGACGCTGCACGCAGAGCTCACGACCCTGCTCTTGGCTCTCGAAGCCGACCGCAGTTGGTCACATCTCGCTGGCGCCTTTGCGACGAAGACGATCGCTGGCGGCGACTACGTCTACTTCCAGTACTCCGACCCTGGTGGCCGCAAGCGGCAATTCTCGATTGGCCGCAGTTCTCCAGCGCTGCAGGCGATCGTCGATGCGTATCGCGAAGGCGTGGCGTCGTACGCGGCCGATCTCGAACGCATCGATCGACTGGCGAGGCTGCTCGCCACGGCGGGACTGGCGACTTTGTCACACCCTGTCGCTCGGGTCGTGCGGGCGTTGGCTGATGCGGGCGTGTTTCGGCTGGGCGGAGTGCTGGTCGGCACCTATGCATTCCTCGTGCTCGGCAACACGCTCGGAGTGCGTTGGCCGGCTGGCACGTGGCACACGGAAGACGTCGACGTCGCGGGGCATCTGGAGGTCGCAACGCCCGCGCTCGAGGCGGACGTGCCGGGAGCACTCGACAGTCTGAAGATGGGCTTCGTACCCGTGCCGCCATTCGACCCGCGACATGCGTCGACGTCGTTCAAGGTGCGGGGCAAGCAGCTTCGTCTCGATCTGTTGACGCCAGGTTCGGAGCGCAGCGGAGAGTCGTGCTACATCCCGCGGTTCCGTGCGGCCGCGGCGCCAATCAAGTGGTTGTCGCTCGTAATGGCGGATGCACAACCGGCTGCGGCCGTGCACGGTGGAGCGACTCTCGTCGTGGTGCCTGGCCCGGCGCGCTTCGCGTTGCACAAGCTGCTCGTGAGTCAGACTCGTTCTGTCGTGCAGCAGACGAAGAGCGCGAAGGACCTGCACCAAGCCGCGCTGTTGCTCGAGGTGCTTGCCGAGGATCGACCGGACGACCTCGAGCAGGCCGTTCACGAATTCAACACCTCTGGGCCGGCCGTCACCAAGAAGGTCGCGCGCGGCCTGCGAGCGGTCGAGAAGCGATGGCCCGACGCGTCAAGTGGGGTGTCCGTCGTGCGGCGACTACTCGAAATGTGAACGAGCGGCCGCCGATCCTCACGGCCTGATCTTCACGACCCGATTCTCACGACTCGTCGTGCATGAGCTTCTTCACGAGCGGCGAGATCGCGATCAACACGACACCGAAGCACACGGCGTAGATCGACAACTGGTGGTAGCCGTCGGTGTAGCCGCGCAGACGCTCGAGCGCCGGCGCGCTCTCGCTGACCTGGGCCATGCCGGCGCCGAGCAGGCCGGCCAGGTACTGGCCGTACGCGCTGGCCAGGAACCACAGGCCCATGATGATGCCGAACATGCGCTTGGGCGACAGCCGGGTCATCGCCGACAGGCCGATCGGCGACAGGCACAGTTCGCCGATCGTCGTCACGAGCCAGGCGATCGCGAAGATCGACAACGACGAGATGCCGTCTTCGCCGGCGAACCCGATCAAACTGTGGAAGATGTAGAAGCCGCCGGCGAGGAACAAGAAACCGAGGCCGAACTTGACCACGGTGTTCGGCTCGGCCTTCTTCATCCACAGCCACAGCAGTCCGAGCAACGGGCTCAACACGATCACGAAGATCGAGTTCGAGGTGTTGTTGACCTGGATGCCCGTCACTCCGGCAACGGGTGCAATGTGGTACTTGGCGACGATCGCCAGCGAACCACCGCTCTGCTCGAAGAACGCCCAGAAGAAGATCGAGAAGATGATGAACACCAGCGCGGCCATCAGCTTGTGCACTTCGACGCGCGTGCAGGTCCGCATGTCGTAGAGGAAGTACGCCAGCGCGAGCGGGCCGACCGTGTACATGAAGTAGTCGGTGTACTCGCTGTTGCTGACGAGCAGCAGGATCAGCGGGATCGAAAGCAGCGAGCCGACGTAGACGCCGAGGATCTTGTTGCGGGCTGCCGGCGTCGCTTGTGTCCCCTCGGGTACGAGCGGTGAGAAGCCCAACGGGCCGAGGGTGTGCGAGGTCAGCCCGAACACCGTCACACCGGCGACCATGGCCAGGCCGGCGCTGATGAATGCCCACTCCCATCCGTAGTTCTCGCCCAGCGTGACACACAGATAACCGCCGAGCGCGGCGCCGAGGTTTATGCCCGAGTAGAACAGACCAAAGCCGGCATTGCGTCGCTTGTCGCCGTCGTTGTAGAGCAGGCCGACGACGCCGGAGATGTTCGGTTTGAAGAAGCCAGTGCCGACGATCGAGATGCTCGTGCCGAGGAAGAACAGGTCCTTCGGAGCCTCGCTCAACATCAACCCCGCCGCAATCGTGAAGCTGCC
>JBDSBS010000417.1:0-3459 GCA_039921435.1 Planctomycetota bacterium
GACGTCGGCGACCGACTGCGGCCCCGCGTGCCTGAAGAGCCTGCTCGAAGGCCACGGCATCGCCGCGAGCTACGGTCGCCTGCGCGAAGCGTGTCGCACCGACGTCGACGGCAGTTCGATCGACACCCTCGAACAGATTGCGGTCGGGCTCGGCCTCGCGGCGCAGCAGGTGATGGTGCCCGTCGAGCACTTGGTGATGCGCGAAGGTGGTCTGTGCCCAGCACTCGTCGTCGTGCGTCAGCCGAACGGCATGACGCACTTCGTTGTGGCCTGGCGCCTGCATCGTGGGCTCGTGCAGATCATGGATCCGGCCACCGGGCGGCGCTGGACCAAGCATTCGTCGTTTCTCGAAGAGCTGTACGTGCACGAGATGAACGTCGCGGTGGCGGCGTGGTGCGAGTGGGCTTCGAGCGAGGACTTCCTGGGGCCTCTGCGTCACCGCTTGCGGCGCCTTGGCGTGCGTCGGAGTGTCGTGGAGCCAGCGCTCGACGAATGCAAGTCGGCTGACGGTTGGCGCCCGGCGGCAGCGCTCGACGCGGCTGCGCGACTCTGCGCCTCGATCGTGGACGAAGGTGGCCTGCGCATGGGGCGGGAAGCCGAGCGCGCGCTGATGGCACTGTTCGAACGGGCCAAGGACGCATCGATCGCACCTTCGGCGGCGATCCCGGCTGAATACTGGACTGCGCTCGCCGAGCAACCGGAACCAACGACGGTGCGGCTGCGCGGGGCCGTGTTGTTGTCGATCGCCGGGCGAGCCAAGAATGCCGAGGCGGCGGCGTCGGCAGCAGCAGCGGCGTCTGTCACCGACAGCGCGACTGCGCCGTCGTCGCCGTTGACGCCACTGCCGTTGACGCCACTGCCGCCGGTACTCGCCCGTGTTCTGTCGGAGCCGCGAGCCCGACCTGGGCACGAGCTCGTGAAGCTGCTGACTGCCGACGGCTGGCTCTCGCCGTGGGTGCTCGTTGTGCTGCTTGCGCTCGCAGCCAATGGCGTGCTCGTCGAGGCGTTGTTGTTCCGCGCGCTGTTCGGCATCGGCAGCGAACTGGCCGTGCCCGAGCAGCGGCTCGCCGGCGTCGCGGCGTTGCTAGCGTTCACAGGTTTGCTGCTGGCGCTCGAGCTGCCGATCTCGTCGCGTACGCTGGCGCTCGGCCGGCGACTCGAATGTCGCGCGCGGCTCTTGCTGCTCGACCGGCTCGCGTTTGTGCACGATCGCTACTTCAAGAGCCGATTGGTGTCCGACATGGCCGAGCGCGGCCACCGGCTGCACGAACTGCGCACCACGGCGGAGCTGGGCGCCGAGTTCCTGCGCGCGGCGTTCGGCATGGTCTTCACGGCCGCCGGCATCGTCTGGCTCGCCCCGGGTGCGGCGGTGCCCGTTCTGCTCGGGGTGGCGTTCTGCATCCTGGCGCCGTTGTTCGCGCAACCGTTGCTCGCCGAGAGCGATCTGCGCCTGCGCAACCACGCGGGTGGCATCGTGCGATTCCACCTCGACGCGCTGCTCGGCATCGTGCCGTTGCGGGCCCATGCCGCAGGCCGCACGATGCGCAGCCAACACGCGGCCCTGCTCGGCCAATGGGCGAACGCCGGCAAGCGACTGCAGCGGCGCGTCGTCGGCGTCGAGGCCGTGCAGTCGGTCGCGGCGTTTGCACTGGCCGTGGTCGTGTTGTTTGGCAACAACGTGCAGCAGCCCGCCGCAGCCAGTTCGCTGCTGCTCGTCTACTGGGTGCTGAGCCTGCCTGTCATGGGTCAGCAGATCGGGCTGTGCGCCCGGCGCTACCCGGCGCTGCGCAGCATCACGCTGCGTTTCCTCGAATTGATCGGCGCACCGGCTGCTGAAGCATCCGACGCGGCCGCCGATGCCGCCGATGGTGCGGATGCCTTCGACGCAGCTCGGTCGAAGGAAGGGATCCCCGCAGGGCACGGTAGCACCGATGCGCGCGGCGTGACGATCCGGCTGGAACACGTCGAGGTGAAGGCCGCTGGCCATACGCTGCTCGCCGACATCGATCTCGAAATCGAAGCCGGCAGACATGTCGCCATCGTTGGGCCATCCGGCGCGGGCAAGAGCAGTCTCTTGGGCCTGCTGCTCGGCGTGCACGAACCTACTGCGGGCCAGGCATCGATCGACGGCAGGCCGCTGGAAGGGCGCGTTCTCGCCCAGTTGCGCGGTGCGACAGCGTGGGTGGATCCGGGCGTGCAGCTGTGGAACCGCAGCTTGCTCGACAATCTGTGCTACGGCATCGATCGCGCACCGGCGGTGGGTGAGGCGATCGATCGTTCGGGCATCGCGGCTCTGCTCGACGGGCTGCCCGACGGGCTGCAAACAGCGCTGGGCGAAGGTGGCACGCTGGTGTCGGGCGGCGAAGGCCAACGCGTGCGGTTGGCGCGCGTCGCGCTGCGTCTCGACACGAGCCTAGCGCTCCTCGATGAGCCGTTCCGCGGCTTGTCGCGCGAGGTTCGCACGGACTTGTTGGCGTATGCACGCGAGCTGTGGCGCGAGTCGACGCTCTTGTGCGTCACGCACGACATCGGCGCGACCTTGGCTTTCGATCGCGTGCTCGTGATCGAAGGTGGCCGCATCGTCGAAGATGGCCAGCCGCGCGTTCTCGCGGAGCGGCGCTCGCGCTATGCGGACCTGATCGCGGCCGAACGCGACGCGCATGCGCCGTGGTCGAAACGCACCTGGCGCCGCTTGCGGCTCGTGCGCGGCCGTCTCGCCGAAGCCACCCCGGAGTCCGCAGCATGAACGGCGCAGTGGCACCGCTGTTCTGGCCAGCCGACCAGTTTGCAGCAGCGCTCGCGAGCAGTGCCGAAAGGGTGGGGCTCGGTGCGCCGACGACGGAAGCGATCGACGTTCGCTACGTCGACGTCGAGGCGCGGCTGCTGGACAGCGCTCCCGCGATTGTGCGCGTGGGAATGGCGCAGTTGCCCGAGTACGCGGCAGTGCTGCGAACTCGCGGGCGTTCGTTGTGGCTGCTGGCGCCGGATCTGCGCGTGCACCGCGTCGATGTCGACGTGGTGGCCGAACGGTTGTGCCTCGAACTCACCACGCCGCTCGCACCCGACATCGATCGTCTGCTGACGAACTCCGGCGTGTCGTCCGCGCGACTCGGCGCGGCGCGGCGCGCGATGCTGCGGCAACAGCTCGGCGCGCGCCCCGTGGAGGGCCTCGTGCGGTTGCGTCCGTCGGAAGACTCGAGTGTGGCCGAAGAATTGCGCCGTGCGGGGGTCGTGCGCCGCCTGCTGACCTTCCTCGCCGCCCACTCTGCGCAGTACGGACTCTGGATCCTGTCGTGGTGGATGATCGGCCGCGCGGCGCTCGAGGGTCGCTTCGATGGCGGTTGGTTCTCGGGGTGGGCACTCTTGCTCGCGAGTGAAATTTTGGGCTATCGGCCCGGCCGGCTCGTGGATTTGACTGCAGCAGCAATTCGCGGCCGAAACGAATAGCGAGCCTACTTG
>JBDSBS010000418.1:0-6765 GCA_039921435.1 Planctomycetota bacterium
GGAATTTCGATCGCGGCGCGCGGGTCGATGGTCACGACGTCGCCGACGGCAGGGCGGAGGTTGGGTTTGGGTTCGGCGCCAGACGCGAGCCGCACGCGCGTGGCGATCGCGTCCTGGATCGTCGTGCGCGACATGCGCGGCAGCATCGCCTGCAAGAAGCGATCGAGGCGCATGCCGCGGAAGCCACCGGAGAACTTGAAGGACTGGGACTCGGGGGCCATGTCAGCCGCGCTAGAAGCTGAAGCCCAGCGTGAAGTAGGCGCGCACATCGCGCTTGCCGTCGAGCTGGAACGCGACGCCGACGCCGGGGCTCAGGCCGCCGTCGAAGAACTCGGCGTTGGCGAAGACTTCGGCACCGACGCTCGTGAACCAATCGCCGTCGCCACCGAGGCGATCGTTGCTGACCTGTGCGGTGTCGCCGAACACTTCGACGACGAGCTGCCGCGCGCGGAACGGCGTCGTGCTCGCGGCTGTGAACGGCCGGAAGACGGGGAAGCGGTAGGCGAGGCTGCCACCGAGCAGGTAGCGCCCCGTCGCCACCGCTTCGTCGAGGTAGCCGCGGGGCAGACCCGTCGATAGGCCGCCGCCGACGCTGAAGTTGCCTTGCAGCGTGTCGTCGCCGTCGGACCAGCCGACTTGGCCGCGCACGATGATCTGGTGACCGGCCTTCGGGAACAGGCTCCACGTGTAGCCCGCAGAGCCGAGTGCGAGGTTGCGTTCGAGGTCGCCACCGAGGCCCGAGTGGCGGTAGATGCCGAGCACCGAGAAGCCGTCCTCGCGCGCGTAGCTCGTCGGATAGAAGGTCGAGTCGTCGTAGCCCAACGTGAGTTGGGCGTAGTGCTCGGTGTCGCGGAATGGCGCCTTCACGAACGTGGGTGGGGCGTATTGGCGAGCCGAGTCGTTCACTTCGTCGTGGCTCTCGATGCCCAGCGAGACGTAGCTGACGAACGTGCGTTCGAGCGCGAAGAGTCCGCGGCCGAGCCGCACTTCGCCGCGCGCCACCGTCTCCGTGTAGTCGAAAAGTTCGCCGGCCGGACCACCGCGGCGCACAGTCTCCGCGAACGTGCGTTCACTGCGGCCGCCGTTGACGCCGAACTCGACGACCGAGCCCAAGTAGTCCCAGCTCGCGAACGCGACGGGTTCCTGTTCGACGAGGCCGATGCCGACGCCACCTTGCACGACGTGCGTGAACAGCGGGTCGGCCATCACCCCGTAGGCGCCGTAGCCTCCCTCGGGCACGGCAAACGTCGACGGCGCCCAAAACAGCGGGCGCAGTTCGCGCAGGCCACTGTAAGGCGCGACCACGAGCTCGTCGCCAGCGCCGGCCGGCAGCGGCGGGATCGGCGTCGGGCGCAACGCGGCGGGGTTGTCCTGCGACGACTCGGCGGCGACGGGGGCGGGCCACGCGAGCACGATCTCAGGCACCTTCTTGGCGAAGGTGGCCGGGTCGTTGGGAATGTGCGCGAGGAACGGACCGCGTTCGTCGTGATCGACGATGGCGAGCGTGCTGCCGTCGGGCGACGGCACGCAGGCAACCACGCCGCCGATCGTATTGGTGACCGGCACGATGTTCGGCTCGGCACCAGCCACGTCGACGCGGTAGGCATTGCACACACCCGTGTGGTCCGCGCAGCAGAACAGCGCGTCGCCGCTCGCGGTCCAGACCGGATGCAGGATGCGGCCGCGCACCGTCCACAATACGGTGCGTGTGGTGGGGTCGCGCAGCGAGCCGAGCACGAGGCGCGAACCCGTTGCATCGGTCTCGACCCAGGCGAGTTCGCCGTTGAGGCCAGGCCGCAGAGCAGGGCTCCAGGGCAGGCCTTGCACGGGCAGCGATGTTCCTTCGTCGAGCGCGCCACAGCGCAGGTGGTGCACGACGAGGTCCTGGCCGCCGCCGTCCCTGAGCTGCACGGCGACGATCGTTCGTTCGCCTTCCATCAGCGGACCTGCATCTGGTTGCAGGATGCGCCAGCCGAACGAAGCGCCGTCGACGACGATGTGGCTGATACCGCGCCAGTTGAACTCGTGGTAGACGAGACCCGTGTCGTTGCCACCATCGGGCAGCGCGCGCACAGCGCCCATGGCCAGCATCGGCGTGCTCGAGCTGTGCAGCCAGTTCGCGGTCGCTCTCAGGTTCAGCGTGTGCAGTCGCGCGCGGCTCTGCGCAGGGTTGCCCGCGAACGCGAGCGTGTCGGGGTCGCGCCAGGCCGGTGCGCCGACGAGCATGTCGACGGGAGTGAGTCGTTTCGCCGTCGTCAACGGTGCCGAGCGAATTGTCGCGAGCGCAGCTAGCTGTTCTTCGCGCAGCGCCGCGCGCGCCTTCGCCATCAGCGCTTGATGGCGCGCGCCTGTGAGTTGGCTCGGGCCGCGGTCGAACAAGAACGCCCACATCTGGGCCTGGCTCTGCACGAGTCGCCACACCGACGCGCGGCTGCCGAGGTAGCCTTCGAGGAAGCGCGTGTAGGCCGTGCCGTACGTGTACGCACGACCGCCGAACGGCCATTCGTGGAACGTGATGCGCCACTCGCTCTCGTCGGGCACCGCGTCCGCAGCGGCATCGAGGCGCCAGATCATGTGCGTCAGCGAATCGCGCCCGCGCCCGGCCCACGGGCTTTCAGGATCGGCGTACGTGGTCTCGGCCCAGACGGCGAGGCCTTCCTGCCAGAAGCGCGGCATCGTCTGGTGCGCCGGCGTCGACGCATACCAGACCAACAGACTGAGCAGGTCGTTGGGCAACAGCCGCCCGAAGATGCTCTCGAGCACGCCGCGCACGCCGCTGTTGCGGTCGTTGCTGATCTGGTGCGCGAACTCGTGCACGAGCGTGCGTTCCGCATCGAGGCCGCCCGCGAAGATCGTCGAGTCGGGTTGCGAAGGTGCGAGTTCGATCTGCACGAGCGGGAACGGCGCCACGAACGAGTAGCCGTTGTGGTCGTCGAACCAGTCCGCGATCAAGAGCCGCAGCTTGTCGCGTTCGACGAAGCCCGAGTCTGCGATCATGTGCGCATAGATCTGGTCGGCGCGCGCGACGAGCGCTCGCAACCGGTCGGCCGACGCGGCGGGCACGTAGGCGCGCAGGTGGGGGGCGTCGATTGTCGCGATGTCTTGACCGGGCCAGATCAGGGTCTGGGCCGGCAGCGACACGGAAAGGGCAAGAGCCATCGACGCCCAGCGTCTCGAAGTCATCGCGGCAGTGTGGCAGGGAAGAGGCGAACGGGCAATCGACGGCAATCAACGGTGCCGCTCGACCTACTCGATGGGGCGGATTTGTCAACGCGGCTCGGTGCGCATTGGCGGCCGAGCGTCGGCAGCGCTACCTCAGCGTCACGCCTGCGCGTTCCGCCATGCCGCTGGGCGAGGGCCAAGAAGTCGTCGTACGCGCTGCGAACCGCTTGACCGTGGGCGCCGATGGCTCCGTCGGCTGGATTCAGCGCAAACACCGGCTTCTTGGCTTCCATGGCCATGGGAATGAGGCTGCGATAGTGCTTCAGCATCGCCAGGCAGTGAGGATCCCTTTCCGCAGAAGGAGGCAAAGGCTCGGTTTCGTCGAGCACACATTCGCGGTAGGCGCCTGGGAAGCGCTCGATCCATCGCTGGTATGCCTTCGGGGGGCGGTTCACACGCATGCCGTGTTGCATCACCACATAGCCAAGCGGTGTGATCTGTCCGGCGGGCAGATCGAGATGGCGATCAGGGCTCTTCTTGCGCAGTTCCGTCCAGACGCGACGCCATTCGCGCAGCTGTGGGCCGAGGTTGCGCAGGCCCTGCAGAGAGAACAGATCGGGGCCCAACGGAATGACGACATGCTCGCTCGCGATCAGCGCTGCTCGGTTGATCGCGCCGAGGTTCGGACCGACGTCGATCAAGACCACGTCGGCGGCAAACTGGCGGGCGCTGCCGGCGACGCCGCGGTGGAATAGAAGACCACGAGCAGTGTGTCAATGTCCAGGGCCACGATGAGGAGAACCCACCAGGACCACGCGAGCGGTGAAGCCAGCCATCCGAGGGAGAAGAGCAGCGGTCCGACAATGGGAACGCCGGATACGTGGCGATCGACTCCTCTCTTTTGGTTGGCCGAGTTGATCACCGTACGGACGACGCCGAACAGGGACACATACCCGCCAAGAGCAAGCAGGACACCTCCGAGTAGCCACTGAAAGATCTCAGCCCCCTAGATCAGCCCAACGTCTCTCACGCTGAGCCGCGAGCCGCGTCCGATGGGCCTTGGTCTCGCGGCTGGCATAGTCGCGGCTCGTCGGCTCCTGCGTGGAGTTGGGCGGCCTCGTCAGCGCCATTGCCATCCTCGTCGCTAGGGTTGAAACGGCCGGACCTGAGGTGTCTTGGTCCGTGGAGCGCATCCCAGGTCGCCCTCCGGGCCGCCTCGAGCAAGATCTCGAGTTCCGGGTCGTCCAGCCTAGTTGTGTTGTTGGTTGACAAGTCGGAGTCCTTGATCGTCGCTGAACCAATGATACCACCGATCGACGAAGGGCTTGTAGACGGCGGAGAACAGCACGAGCCCCCTCTCGAAGCGCCTGCGGATGTCGCCTTCGGGGACGGCATGCCCACCCGCGGCGACTCGAGTTGCGACGCGCTGCACCGCGTGATCCGCCGACGGCAGTTCGATGAAGTGCAGGCAGGTCTTGTAGCCCGAACCGGCCCAGCTTCGCAAGCGCTCGACGTAGCTACGGCTCGATAGGGTCGTCTCGACCGCGAACGTCTTGCCAAGGCTCGCGAGCTCGTCGAGGCGACGCAGCAGCTCACGACCAGCTGCGACTGGATGCGCGAAGCCGGAGTCCTCACGCTGAATCTCGTCGGCGTTGAGGAACTTGGCGGCCGGATACCGGACTCGCAGGAACTGGCGAGCGAAGGTCGTCTTGCCCGCACCGTTGGCTCCCGCGATCAAAATGGCTTCCGGCTGGGACGTCATGCGATGGGACGCATGGGATCACGATCACGGTAGCCCAGCAAGAACGACGTGCGGCGATGGGGCCGGTCGGACCGCCCAACGTCTCTGCCCATCAGGCGCGAGCGGCGCGGTCGAGGGCGTGAACAGCCTCGGTTGCTTTCGAACCTCGGTTGCTCTCCCGCCTCGGTTGCTTGAACGCGCCGATCGTCGCTTGCATGGGCTGGATACTGATAAGGCCCCCGAGGCACCCGCTCGCCGTGAGCGGATTCAGCTGTAACCGAACCCAGGAGGCCACATGCGATTCTACACCCAGCCGCACAAGCACTACTGCGGCATCGATCTTCACGCGCGCACGATGTTCGTCTGCATCCTCGACGCCCAGGGCAACAAGCTGCTCGAGCGCAACATCCCGACCAGCCCGGCCGAGTTCCGCCAGTTGATCGCACCGTTCCGCGAAGACTTCGTGGTCAGCGCCGAGTGCGTGTTCTGCTGGTACTGGCTCGCCGACTTCTGCGCCGCCGAGGGCATCCCTTTCGTGCTAGGCCACGCGCTCTACATGCGCGCCATCCACGGCGCCAAGGCGAAGAACGACCGCATCGACGCCTTCAAGATCGCCAGCCTGCTGCGCGGCGGCAACATGCCGGTGAGCTACGTCTACCCGGCGGAGATGCGCACGACCCGTGATCTGCTCCGACGGCGCCTCTACATGGTGCGCGAACGCGGCTTCCTGCTCGCCCACATCCAGAACACGCACCACCAATGCAACCTGCCAACGCCGGGCGCCAAACTGCAGTGGCGCCGCAACCGAACCGGCGTCGCTGAACACTTCACCGACGCCTCCGTGCGCAAAACCGTCGAGGTCGACATCAGTGTCATCGAGCACCTCGACACCGTCATCTCCGAGCTCGAGCTGTACCTGACCAACACGACCAAGGAGCACGACGCCAACTCGTTCTACCTGCTACGTTCCATTCCCGGTGTCGGCAAGGTGCTGGCGATGTCGATCCTCTACGAGGTCCACGACATAGCCCGGTTCCCCACCGTCCAGGACTTCGCTTCCTACGCGCGGCTGATCCGCTGTGCGCGCGAGTCCGCCGGCAAGCGCAGCGGCACCAGCGGCAGCAAGATCGGGAACGCGCATCTCAAGTGGGCGATCTCCGAAGCCACCGTGCTGATGCTTCGCCACGCCGACATCGAAAAACTCCAGAACCGACTGCGGCGCAAGCACGGCAAGGGCAAAGCCATGGGCGTGCTCTCGCACAAGCTGGGGCGGACCATCTACTACATGCTGCTGCGCAGGAAGCCGTTCGACATGGAACGGTTCCTCGCAGCCTGACCGTCTTGGGGGCGAACAGGTGAGCCCATTGTCCAACTGGAGCCATTCAGGGCCGAACCCGTTTGGGTCGCTGGAGCCATGTGCCTCGAGCACGCGCGACCCTGGGACACTTACCCGGCAACCAGATGTTTTGATTGGACGCCTGTTCGCCTCCGTTTCCCTTCCGGATGCCTGTTCGGCGATTCGGAGCTCTGCCCCGCCTGCGATCCTCGCCTCAACTCGACGCGACACCGGTCGCGAGCCCTTGTCTTGTTTGGGACGCAACGCGGGTACCGATCAGTTTCTAGGACGCCGCTGGCTCGTGCAGCGGCACGCCGGCCTGCGCATTCCGCGCAGATCACCGGCGAGAGCCTCTATGAGTGTTTGGTGCAGGGTCTTCCTGCGCCCATCTTGAAACCCGAGTCAGAGCTGCGGGCCGACGCCCTCGCCTCCTTCGTTGTCCTTCGCGACCCTGCAAACCAGGCCACTGTCAGGTGGCCTGGTGAGCGTTCTTTTCTCTCTTGACGTCGGGGGCCTTATGAGTGTT
>JBDSBS010000419.1:0-5487 GCA_039921435.1 Planctomycetota bacterium
CCGCGCCCACGGGAATGGCCGTACTCCATCGGTGGTCGTCGCTGTGGTCGAGCAACACGACTTCCAGCTCTTCCCCGACCGCCGGCTGATGGCCTGAACCGTCGAGCACATACACGGGAATGCAACCGCCAACGGAGCCCCACCACGCGCCCGCCGAAATCTCCGCGACTCGCACGATGGTGCGGCTGCCGGGGCGGTGGCTGCGTCGAAAGTCGGCCCAGGCATCGGCAGGCGTCGCTGTAGCCGAGGCATGGCGACGGTAGATACGACCACCGTCGCCGCGGGTGTCCTGACCGTACCTGCTCTCGAAGGCGCGCAGCAACCTGGTCGATCGCTGAGCTGACCGATCGACCCAGGCACGCACGAGCTCCCGCACCGGTCCTGGCACGTAGTCGAGTGGGCCCCGAACATTGCACTTCTGGTTCTTCAGAGCTGCCGAGAACGACGCGGCGATCGCCTCGCACAGAGTCGGTACGTCGGCCGGTGTACCGATGGCCTGCCACAAGCGCCGCAACAACTCACGGTCGAGGGGTTCGGGAAAGGGGCCGCGCGCATGGACCTCGTCGTCGATCCAGCGCGCCAGTTCGACCGGCGAGAGGTAGACGAGCTTCTCGCGGTTCTCGATCGTGCCGAGCTTCGCGTCGTGCATGGCAAAGTCCGTCAACGCCGTCACCTGCACGCGCGCGCCGCGCTGCCGACCGAGGCCGCGCAACGTGTCGTAGCGCAGATCCGTCTTCTGCGAGTAGTCGGCGGCAAGCGGTGCCAGGGTCGCGGCGCATCGGTGTTCGTTGAGGATGTCGAACATCAAGCGTTCGAAGGCGCGCGTCTTGGGTCGCAGGGGCGGATACCGATCGTCGGCACGGATGCGGGCGAGGATCACCGCCATATCGCTCAGGTCGACGGCAAACCGCCCCGCCGTTTCGCGCAGCATGGTGCGCTCCAACCGCACGGTGGCGGTCGGGTCCGCGAACGTGAACCCGATCCCCCAATAGCGAACCGAGCAAGCCTGGTCGAGGCGCAGCACAACGGGCTCGGGGTCGAGCACTCTCACGCAGGACGCGATGCCAGTCCCGTGGAAGCCGCCAGTCGATTGTGACCCCATCTCGGCGTCGAACGTCGCGTTGGCTGGCTTCACTTCAGCACGCGCTTGGGCGATCAAACTGTTCACGGCATCGGTGCGCCGCGGCCCGAGAAACGGCGCCGGCACGGCATGTGGCAGCTTCTCGTAGGCGCGCACGATCGCTGGTCCCACGGCTGCACACACGGCGGGGTCCGCGAGTCGCGCCTCGAGGTTGCCTTCGGTCAGTGCGAGTTCCAGCCCGCCGACGCCGGCAGCGAGCGCCGCGAACGCCTGCCCCAGATCCCAGCTCGCGCGGGCAGGCCAATCAGCGGAATCTGTCATGCCTCTTCTCGCATCATCTCGATCGCAACCATGCTACTGGCGCGCGCCGGCAGCGCATGCAGATACGAGCGCGGTGTTTGATCTCGGGCCTCGTTGCGGCGCGGCCGCTGCCTACAATCCGCCGATGCGATCCCCCATCGCCCTTGCCGTAGTCACCGCTGCAGTCCTGACCTTGTCGTGCGAGCTGCCGCCACCGCCCCACCGCCCGCAGCGCCAAGACGACCTCGGCACCGCGGCCCACCGCGACGCCGTGACGACCAGTCGGTTCTGTGCCGACTGCCATCCGGCGATCTACGCGGAACACCGCCAGAACACGCACGGGCGGGCCTTCTTCGACGAAGAGGCTCGTTTGGCGACGCGCGGCTTCCGCCGCGAAGACTGCATCCGCTGCCATACTCCGCGCCCCGTGTTCGAGACCGGCATCGGCATGACGCCGATGCAGCGCTGGACCAATCTCGAAGAGGGCAACACCTGCATGTCGTGCCACGGCCGCGCCGGCTACGACTACAGCCGCTTCTCGGGCGGCGCCGAGTGCCGAAACGCGTTCGAGCCGGAGGTCTCTTCGGTCACCCACTGCGCGAGCTGCCATCGCATCGCTGGCACACCGGATCAGTGGTCGCGCGCCGAACACGGCAAGTCCAGCGGCAATCTTTGCATCGATTGCCACATGCCGCTCGTGACGCGCCCGGTCGCCACGGGCCAACCGCCGCGGCAAGTGCGTTCGCACCTGTTCCCTGCCTCGAGCAGTGAAGCGCAGCTGCGCCGCGCCTACGACTACGAGGCTCGCATCGACGGCGACACCGTCGCCGTGAGCATCAGCAACAAGGGCGTCGGTCACAACTTCCCGACCGCCAACCGGCAGCGCGGCGTCGAGTCGCTCGTGATCGTGCGCGACGCGGAAGGCCACGAGGTGGCGCGTTCGCGGCTGATCTGCCGCTATCCGTACGCGTCCGAGCTGGGCCCGCACCAGTTGACGATGCCCAAGGGTTCGCAGATCCCGTCGGGCAAGACCACGGAGCATCGCGTGCCGCTGAGCATCGCCGCTGGCACGGTCGAGTGCCGGCTCTACTTCAAGCTGTATCGGCCCAGCGCCGACACCGATGCGCAGCTGGCGCGTTGCCTCGAAGATCGCCGGCTGCCGTTCGCCGGCATTACACCGTCTCTGCAACCCGTGTTGGCGGAGACGGAGGTCTACTACCCGGCTGCGGGCACGAGCCTGAACGACTTCCTGAGCCCCATGGGACTCGCCAACGTCGCGCGCCCGCCGGCGACCAGCGACCCCGTCGTCGTTCCTGCGGGCGTGGACCGCGCCGAACTGGAGAGACTGGGCGCCATGCTCGAAGCGCACCTGCCCGAAGTGCGCAAGCAGGCGCGCACGAACCTCGCTTCGAACTTCCCCGCTTCGGCCGACGTGCTCGTGCAAGCACTCGGTCGTTGGAGCAACGAGACCTTCAACGAGGCGCAGGCGACGTTCCTCGCCATCGGCGCTGCAGCGGTGCCGACGCTGCGTCGTGCGCTCGCCAGCGAGCAGCTCTATGTTCGTTGCCACGCGCGCGCACTGCTGGCACAGATGGATCTCGGCAGCGACCGGAAAGTCGTACTCGCTGACCTGCGCCGTGCACTGGTGATGGAAGCGCCGCTCGACCGCCGCAGCGCCGCGGAAGCACTCGGGGCGTGCGGTGACACCGAGGCAAAGCTGGCGCTGCGCGCATGCATCGAGGACGACGATTGGGACGTCGTGCACGCCGCCGCGAGCAGTCTCGCGCGGCTCGACGATCGCAGCGCTGTGTCGGCGATCACGGCGGCGCTGCAGCGCGCGCGCTGGCCCGAGACGCGACGCGCCCTGGCATCGGCGCTCGCCGCACTCGGGTCGGCAGCGGGCGTGCAACCGCTGCTCGCGGACCTCGACAACGACGACGAACTGCAGCGCGAGTACACGTTCGCCACGCTGTTCTCGATCACCGGACGCCACTTCGGCTTTGAACCCGCGGCGCCGGCGTCCGAACGTCTCAAGGCGCAGAGCCGCTTGCAGGCGTGGTGGACGCAGAACGGCTCCGATGCTCTGCTTCGCCCTGAGTCTCCTGTCGACACATCGACCCGCGAAGCGACATGGGCACTCGTCAAACAACTCGGCGGTGGCACCGACACCGAGCCCGGTGGCGACGACGAACAGATCGAGAGGGACCTGTTCGCCTACGGCCACGATGCCGTGCCCGCGCTGCTCGAAGGGTTGACGTTTCCGCCTGGCTTCGCCGAGAAGCGCGCACTCTGCTGCAAGCTGCTCGGGCGCATCGGCAACAAACGGGCGGCCCCGTTCCTCGCGGCCGCGCTGCGCGACCCCGTGGCAGCGGTCACCGAATGGGCCAGCTGGGCATTGCAGTCCTGTGGCGACGCCGACACGCCCGCCCAGTTGCGCAGCTACGAGGACCGCGTGCCCGCCTTGGTCGGCGAGGATCGTGGGGCCGGCGTCGACGCAGCCGCCGACCGGTTGCTCGCGCGAGCCGCCCGCAGCCGGCTCGTGCTCGGCGACGACCGAGCGCGCGAACAGCTCGTCGGCCTCTTGCTGTCGCGCAACGACGTGGCGCGCCAGCTCGCGATCGAAGCACTGCGCGATCGGTATGGCGAAGATCGCGGCTACGACCCGGCGGCGACCGCGGCGGAACGCGCCATCGCGGCCGAACGGTGGTTGGCGAAGTAGCCGCTCTGCATCGCGCAACGCATTCGCCGAGTTTGACCGCATGGCCATTCCGCTACCATGCCGCCCTACCGCGCCCCTCCTCTGGACGCGACCCGTGACCCTGCGCTCACGACGGCACGCGCTTCCCCCGCTCGATGCTCTGACCCCACGCTCCCATGCTGTTCGCCACGACCCTGCTCACTCTCGCCCTGCCCCAAGAGCCCGCTGCCGCCCTGCCGCGACCGCTACCGTTCGTGCGCCAGACGCTGTCGAGCCGGTTCCTCTGTGAAGGAGCGGCCTTCGGCGACCTCGACGGCGACGGCAAGCCCGACATCGCGGCGGGGCCGTGGTGGTACGAAGGACCCGAGTTCACGGTGCGCCATGCGCTGTATCCCGAGAAGCAGTTCCACCGGCTGCATTACTCGGACAACTTCTTCGCGTGGATCCGCGACATGGACGGCGACGGCAAGAACGATGTGTTCTGCATCGGCTTCCCAGGCGAAGCAGCGTTCTGGCTGCGCAACACGGGCGATGCCGATGTGTGGACGCGGCACGATGTGTTCGCTTCTGTCGACAATGAGTCGCCCGAGTTCGTCGACATCACGGGCGACGGCAAGCCCGAACTGATCTGCCAGAACCAGGACCGGCTCGGTTGGCTTTCGGCTGATTGGAGCGATCCGAAGAAGCCCTGGACGTTCCACGCGGTGTTGCCGACTGGTGCGGGCGCCAAGTTCACGCACGGCCTCGGGGTCGGCGACCTCAACGGCGACGGCCGGCCCGACATCCTGCGCAAGGAGGGCTGGTACGAACAGCCGCCGAGTCTCGAGGGCGATCCGGTCTGGGCGTTCCATACGGTGCCGTTCTCGCCCTCGTATGGCGGCGCCCAGATGCTCGTCACCGACGTCGATGGCGACGGCGATGCCGATGTGGTGACGGCGTACTCGGCACACGGTTGGGGCCTCGCGTGGTTCGAACAGCGAGCCGGTGGCGTCTTCGTGCAACACGAAGCGCTGCCCGGCGCGCAGGCACCCAACAACGTGAGCGAACTGCACGCGTTGTGCCTGTGCGACCTCGACGGCGATGGCCTGCTCGACGTCGTCACCGGTAAGCGCTGGTGGTCGCACGGTCCGAGCAAGGACCGCAACCTCGATGGCGGCAACGACCCGGCGTGGCTGCTCGGTCTGCTGCTGCGGCGCGACGCCAGCGGCGCGCACTACGAAGTGACGTTGCTCGATGACGACTCCGGTGTCGGCACGCAGATCGCGGCCGGCGACGTCGATGGCGACGGCCGCGCCGATGTCGTGATGGCGAACAAGCGCGGTTCGTTCGTGCTGCGTCAGCGTGCGCAGGATCCGGGCGGCGGGCCCGATCTCGGCTTCGAGTCGGGCACCGTGCGCGGTTGGACGGC
>JBDSBS010000420.1:0-17050 GCA_039921435.1 Planctomycetota bacterium
TGTGCGCGCCGCTCGAGCTGGCGCACACGCGCTACGACGTCTCCAGCGAGCTGATCAAGGGCCGCGCGCAAGGCTACGGGGAGAAGAACGGCGTTCTCCGCAACGACGAACCGCTCGGCATGAGCCAGCCAGGCGCCGCCGGTGGACTGCTGTCGACCGCCGAGGACCTCGTGCGCTGGTCGATGGCGCTCGCCAGCGGCAAGGTCGTGAAGCCAGCGAGCTACGCCGCGATGACGACATCACTGGTTCTGCCCAACGGACGCGACACTGGCTACGGCTTCGGCTTGATGAACGCCGAGCTGCAAGGCAAGCCCATCGTGCACCACGGCGGCGGCATCCACGGCTTCAACTCGATGCTGTTGCACGTCGTGCCGGCTGACCTGCACGTCGCCGTCATCAGCAACAGCGAGCGCTGCTCGAGCGATCGATTGGCCAAGGAGATCACGCGCACGGTGCTCGGTGTCGAGACGTTGACGGCCAAGGACGAACCGGTGCCCGCAGCACTGCTCGATCAAGCGCCCGGCGAATACGACTTCGCCGACCTCGGCATGGCGATGGTGATCTCGGCCGAGGGCGGGCAACTGTTCGCCCAGGGCACGGCCGAGGGCCAGGGCAAGTTCCGGCTGCTGTACCAGGGCGAACGCGAGTTCCGCGCGGCGTTCGACCACGACGTCAAGCTCGTGCTCGCTGCCGATGGCAAGCAGCTGACGCTGCTCCAGGGCAGGGTGGCCGTCGGCAGCCGACGGTGACGCCCGCATCGGACCGAGCGTTGGCTGGGTTCGCGGCACCATCGGCTCGTCCCCTCGGAACGCACGGTGAGGTCGGTCGCTTGCGTTCGCCACACCTCGTTCGGCATCCCGCCTGCGGCTGGCCGCAGTCAGCGCACTTCCAAGAACGAGCCGCGCAGCGCCAGCCCCTTGTCCGGCTGAGAGCGCCGCAGCACGATCGAACGGTCGTTGATCGCGCGTTGGATCGAGAGCACGCCATCGAGATGGTCGACTTCGTGTTGCAGCAACTCAGCGTAGTCAGAATCGAGCTGCACTTCGTGTTCGAGCCACTCGAGGTCGCGGTAACGCAACCGGCATGACTTCGGGTTCCGCAGGCGCACGAGCAGTTCGGGGAAGCTCATGCAGTCTTCCCAGAACTCCATCTGCTCGGCGCTGTGTCGATCGAGCACGGGATTGACGAGCGTGCGAGCAGTGCCGTCGCTCATGGCGACTATGCGGCGCGCGATGCCGATCTGCGGCGCGGCGATCGCGCGGCCCCAACCATGTTGCCGCTGGAACGCGAGCATCGTGTCGTGCAGGTCCTTGATCACCTCGAGCAGTTCCGGCAGTTCGTCTCTCTGCACGAGGGTCGAGACTTCGTAGAGGCGTGGATCGCCGAGCAGCAGGATGTCGCGCACGACCATGAACGAGAGTCTACGGTCCGTCATGTGCGGTTGGTTGCCATGCGCGGACAGAAGTGGACGCCGACGCATGCCCTGCTGCAGACTCCGCGCATGCGCCCTTCTCGATCGTCGGCAGTTCGTCGGAGTCGCTTCGTGGGATCGCCGCGAACCCTGTGCTGCGCGTGTTCGTACATCGTTCTGCTCGGTGCTTGTTCGCTGACCTCGTCCGGCAGTGGCGATACCGCCGGAGACGACAACCGCAGCCGGCCGACGATCGCCGCGAAGACGCGCACCATGCGCGCACTGCCTGGTTTCGTGCCGCTCTACTGGGACGAACGTGCCGGCAAGATGTGGCTCGAGATCGCACACTTCGGCCAGGACCTTCTCTACGTCGATTCGCTGCCGGCGGGCCTCGGCTCCAACGACATCGGTCTCGACCGCGGCAAGCTCGGCCGCGACCGGGTCGTGCGCTTCGAGCGCAGCGGACCCCGCGTCTTGTTCGTGCAGCAGAACCTCGCGTTCCGCGCCGAACACGGCACCGCGACCGAGAAGGCAGCCGTGCAGGACGCCTTCGCGCAGTCAGTGCTGGCGGGCTTCGAAGTCGCGGCCGAAGAGAACGGTCGCGTGCTCGTCGATGCAACGACGTTCTTCCTGTCGGATGCACACGGCGTGGCGGGCACGTTGCGTCGCAGTTCGCAGGGCACCTACACGCTCGACGCTGCGCGTTGTGCGTTCGATCTGACGCACACCAGGAACTTCCCGAGCAACACCGAGGTCGAGGTGACCTTGACGTTTGCGGGCAACGAGCCCGGCAGTCTCGTGCGCGACGTGGCGGCGGATCCGCAGGCGATCACCGTGCGCACGCGGCACTCGCTGATCGCGTTGCCGGGGCCTGGCTACGAGCCGCGCGTCTTCGATCCGAGCTCGGGCTACTTCTCGTTCACCTACGCCGACTACTCGGTGCCGATCGACAAACCGATCGAGCAACGGTTCATCACGCGGCATCGCTTGCACAAGGTCGATCCGAACGCCGCGCGCAGCAAGGTCGTCGAGCCAATCGTCTACTACCTCGATCCGGCGACGCCCGAGCCGATCCGCGGCGCACTGCTCGACGGCGCGCGATGGTGGGCAGAGGCGTTCGACGCAGCCGGCTTCGTCGACGCGTATCGCGTCGAGATGCTGCCCGAAGGCGCGGACAAGATGGACGTGCGCTACAACGTCATCCAGTGGGTGCACCGCAGCACGCGCGGCTGGTCGTATGGCAGCAGCATCAGCGACCCACGCACCGGCGAGATCCTCAAGGGCCACGTTTCGCTCGGTTCGCTGCGCGTGCGGCAGGACCACCTCATCGCGCGCGGCTTGCTGGCTCCCTTCGAGACCGGCAAGCCCGTGGCGCCCGAACTCGAAGCGATGGCGCTCGCGCGTCTGCGCCAACTGTCGGCCCACGAGATCGGGCACACGCTCGGCCTCGCGCACAACTACATCGCGAGCACGGCCAATCGTGCGTCGGTCATGGACTATCCCGCACCGTTCGTGCAGCTCCGGCGCGATGGCAGCATCGATCTCGGCGATGCCTATGCGACCGGGATCGGCGCCTGGGACAAGGTGTCGATCGCGTACGGCTACTCGCAGTTCGCGCCGGGCGCCGACGAGAAGAGGGAACTGACGTCGATCCTCGTCGCAGCCCGCGCGCGCGGTCTCACGTTCCTCACCGACCAAGATGGTCGGCCAGCAGGCAGTCCGCATCCGGCGACGCACCTGTGGGACAACGGCCAGAACGCCCCGGACGAACTGCAGCGCGTGCTCGACGTGCGCGCCGCGGCCCTCGCGCGCTTTGGCGAGAACGCGATCGAACCGGGCCAGCCGATAGCGACACTCGAAGAAGCGCTCGTGCCGCTCTACCTCATGCACCGCTACCAGATCGAGGCGGCGGCCAAGTCGGTGGGCGGTCTCGCCTACACCTATGCGTTGCGCGGCGACGGGCAGGTGCCGACGCAGGCGGTGGCACCCGCCGAGCAACGGCGCGCGCTCGCGGCGTTGCTCGATGCACTTGCACCCGCACGGCTGCAACTGCCCGAGGCGCTGCTCGCGCAGATCCCGCCGCGGCCGGCAGGCTTCGACCGCCATCGCGAACTGTTTGCCAACCGCACGTCCGCGGCGTTCGACGCACTGGCGCCGGCCGAAGCGCTGGCCGACCTGACGTTCTCCCTCTTGTTGCACAGCGGGCGTTGCGCACGCCTCGTCGAGCAGCATGCGCGCGACGAGAACATGCTGGGGCTCGCGGAGATGTTGGCAGCGGTCGTAGACGCCACTTGGAAGCACCCCGCAGGCGGCGATCATGCCGGCGAGATCCAGCGCACGGTGGACTACGCTGCGCTCGCGCACCTGGTGCGACTCGCGAGCAACGCGAATGCGACGGGGCAGGTCCGCGCCCTCACCACGGCGCAACTCGTGCAACTGCGCGATTGGTTGCTCGCCGCCAGGTCGGACGTGCCAGCGCAGCAGGCGCACCTGGCGCACGGCGCGAGATTGATTGCGACCTACCTCGAGCACCCGACGGAGTTCGTGCCGCCGCGACTCGACGAAGCGCCGCCAGGTGCGCCGATCGGTTGCGATTGGTGAGGGCTCGCTGCGACCTGGCGGGCGGCGCCACGACGCCGCAGCAGGCCGCTCATGCTGCCCTGCATTTCCGTTGGCGATCGCCGAATATGCAAGGTCGCCTGGCGCCGCCTAGAAGCCCTACTCGAACCCGAACCCGAGCCGGCGCAGTTCGTCGACAAGCTGCTTGCGCGCCGCAGCGTAGGTGCTGCTCGCACCCCACATCGTCGCCATGCGTTCAGCCCAGCCCTTCTGCTCATTGACCGGGCGCCCACCGTAGCCACCCTGTTCTGCGTTGGCGGCGCGCGCCCAGGCGCGCATGCCCTCGTCGGCACCGTCGAGCACAGCGTCCGTGCGCGCGACGTCGTAGCGGTCCCAATGCAGCACGCCATCGAGTGGCATGCGCCCGCGCGGCACCGGATCGTCGGCCGGCACACCGATCGTCATGCCAAACACGACGTAGACGTGCGGCGGTAGCCCCAGCAGCTGCGCCAGTTCGATCGGGTGGTTGC
This sequence comes from Planctomycetota bacterium, assembly GCA_039921435.1. Taxonomy (GTDB): domain Bacteria; phylum Planctomycetota; class UBA1135; order UBA1135; family UBA2386; genus DASVAL01. The sequence goes on from JBDSBS010000420.1 coordinate 4,501, forward strand.
GCGCGGCGCCGATCATGCAAGCACCGAGTCCCTCCGCCTCGGCGGCGAGCTGCAGGTTCTGGCCGAGCAGCGCCGCGTCGACGGTCGCCTGCAAGAACAGTTCGAAGCTCTGCGTCTGCAGCTCGGTGCCGTGGCGGCCGCAGGCGGCGACGAGCGTGTGCAAGTCGGCGCAGATGGCGAAGAAGACCGGCGCTTCGACGATGTGGCTCTGGCCAGCGCAGAGGCGCGCGCATTCGTTCTTCTGCACAACGTCGCGCACGGCTATGACCGAGTAGGCCTGCAGGAAACTCGAGGTCGAAGCGTGGCGCGCCGCGTCGACGAGCCGTTCGATCTGTTCTCGGGGCACTGGATCGGGGTTGTACGAACGGTGGCTGCGATGGCGGAACATCTGCGCGACGGTGCTCCATGGCTCGCCGTGCAGCGCGCAGACCGCGGCGCGCAGGTCCTCGGGGCGGTCGAGATCGGCCAGCACCCACGGATTGGCCGATGCCACGACCTGCACGCGCAAGCGATCCTTGCGTACGAGGTCGCGCAGCGTGGCGTCGGTGCGCGCAATCTCGTCGAACACCGTGCGCTTCATCGCCGCGGGATGCCCCGGTCGTTCGCGGAACAGAGGCAGCGCGATGCCGCAGCCTGGCCTCTGCAGCAGTGCCAGCACCGCGAGCACGGTGTCGGCCAGCACGAGCGCGTGGTCGACCGGGAACACGACGACGAACTCCGTTTCGCGAGGCAATGCCGCGTGCGCCGCGCGCAGGCTGTCGGCCATCTCGCCACCCGGCGGCACGACCACGATGCGCGCCGCAAAACCTGCGGGCAACGGCTGCGCGCCATCGCGTCGCACGACGAGCACTTCGTCGATACCAGCCGCGCGGCACGTCGCCACGATGCGTTCGATCGCCGTCGTTCCCGCCAGGTCGAGCAGCGCCTTGTCGGCGCCCATACGTTCGCCGAGCCCCGCCGCCGGCACGATCGCGACACAGCGCACGGCGGCTCAGCCCTTCCGGATCTCGCTGAGCGTCAGCAGCGGTTCGACACGGAACTCCTTGCGGAACGCATCGGCATCGGGATCTTCGCGGTCGGCGATCGCCATGACGACGACGGGCACGGCACCCACTTCGACGACGGCGTCGATCGCCTTCCTCGCCGAGCCGCCCGTCGTGACGGTGTCCTCGATGATGCACACCTTCTCACCCTTCTCGAGATCGCCCTCGATACGCGAACCGGTGCCGTGGCCCTTAGCCTCCTTGCGCACGAGGAACGCCTTGAGGTTCTGCCCGGTCTCGAACGACAGCGCTGCGACGGCGCTCGCGAGCGGATCCGCGCCGATCGTCAGGCCGCCGACCGCGGTGATCTCGGGGTACTTCTTCAGGCGCTCGAGCAGCAGCTTGGCGATGAGCCAAAGCCCCTCGGGGTGCAGCGAGACCTTCTTGCCATTGATGTAGAACGTCGAGCGCTTGCCCGACGCGAGCACGATGTCGATGCCGTCCTTGTAGGCGCGTTCGCGCACGAGCTGGAGCAGGCGGGTCTTGGCGGCGGTGGGTTCGAAGTGGGTCGTCACACGGGCCTGAATACCGGGATCCGTGGTTCCTGCCAACCATCCGCCGCCAGCACGCCAACAAGGAACGCAGGCATCGATGGCAGATGGAAGCAACGGCTGATCCGCTGAACCCCTCGAACACTCTCACACCGCGCTGACCGCCTTCATATCCACGGCGTGCATACGTCGCCTTCCTGTCATGGACGTCGGCGGACAACCGCTGGTGATACCTACCCGACCGTGATACCCAACAACGGTGAGGGTCTGGGACAAGTGAAATCGCCCGTCGGGCGATCGCGTCCAGCGAGCGTGGATGATGATGGATTCGGACGCGCCGCGCAACCAACCGCGATACCGTCTACCCGCATGTCCAAGGCGAGCACTCCCGTCGACGAAGACCTGTTCGCGTTCATCGCCGCCCGGACCATCCCCGAAGACCCTCTGCTGCGCGACCTGCGCCTCGCCGCGGCGAAGGCCGGCCTGCCCGAAATCCACATCGCGCCCGAGCAGGCCGCTTTCCTGCAGATCCTCCTGCGCGCCGCCAACGCTAGGACCATCGTCGAGGTCGGCACGCTCGGCGGCTACTCCGCAATCGCGATGGCGCGGGGCATTCCCGCCGATGGCCGCGTGCTGACCCACGAGATCGATGCCCACCACGCCGCGTTCGCTCGCGAGTGGATCGCGCGCAGCGACCAGAGCACGAAGATCGAAGTTCGTCTCGGCAACGCCGCGGATACACTGGCGACCCTGGCGCCAGGATCCGCGGACGCCATGTTCCTCGACGCCGACAAGACCGGCTACGTGACGTACCTCCAGCACGCACTGCGCATCCTGCGACCCGGCGGCATCCTGCTCGCCGACAACGTGCTCGCCGGTGGCGATGTGGCGCGCGGCAAGTCGGAGACCCCTGTCGCCATCCGCGCCTTCCTCGACGCGGCGCACGCCGCCAAGCTTCGCTCAGTGATCGTGCCGCTCGGAGACGGCTGTTACTTCGGAGTCAAGCCGTGACGGAACCATCGCGCGAACCGCAGAATCGCAAGCTGCCCGCTGCCGAACCAGGCCCACGCCCCTTGCCGCCCCACCTCGTCGTCGTCGACGACTTTGCTGCCGCCGAAGAGAAAGTATGCAGCGGCGTCGATAGTTCTCGCATCGTCGTGCTCGACGGCCAGGACGAGGTCGCCTCCCGCGCTGCCGCGACGCTTGGCATCGCGGGAGGTCACGGGCCGGTGCCCGTGCGCCCGCACGAGGCGCCTTGGCGAACGCTGGTCGTGATTCCGACCTACAACGAGAAGGACAACCTCGGGTCGATCGTCGGCGCAATCCATAGCTACCTCGACACGGACATCCTCGTCGTCGATGACGGTTCGCCTGATGGAACGGGCGAGATCGCCGACGGTCTCGCGGCCGCCGATCCCCGCATCCACGTGCTGCATCGCGAAGGCAAGCAAGGCCTCGGCACGGCCTACCTCAAAGGCTTCCGGTTCGCGTTCGAACACGGCTACGAACGCGTGTGCGAGATGGACGCCGACTTCAGCCACGCACCGTGGGATCTGCCGCGTCTCGTGCACGCTTCGAACGCAGCCGAGCTCGTCATCGGCAGCCGATACGTCAAGGGTGGCTGCACCGTGGGCTGGACCTTCAAGCGACGCCTGCTCTCGCGCGGCGCCAATCTGTATGCGCGCACCGTGCTGAGTTCGGGCGTGCGCGACAACACGGCGGGCTTCCGCTGCTTCCACACCGCGGCCCTGCAGAAGCTCGACCTCGCCGCAGTCTCGGCGCAGGGCTACGCGTTCCAGATCGAGATGGCGTTCCGCATGGTGCGCGCCGGTTTCCAGGTGCGCGAGATCCCGATCCACTTCGTCGACCGCCGCGTCGGCAAGTCGAAGATGGACGGCAAGATCGCGCGCGAAGCGCTGCTTCTGGTGCCGCGCCTGCGCGGCCGGGTCAAGAAGCAACCGAAGGCCTGAGCGGCCGCCGGTCAGGCGGAGGGAGCGAACGCCCTCCCAGAGCGAGCTCACTGCAAGCTGGCGGCCGTGCGGTCCTGCTCGATGTCGCTGATCATCTGCTCGGTGATGTCGCCCGTCGGATACTCGCCCTCGAAGCACGCCATGCAGAACTCGAGCTTCTTGTTGCCGGCAGTGCGCACCGCATCCACCATCTGCTCGATGGTCTGGTAGAGCACGTAGTCGGCGCCTAGTTCCTTGGCGATCTCCTCGTGCGTGCGGTCGCGCGCGACGAACTCCCGTTTGGTCGACATGTCGATGCCATACAGACACGGGAACACGAGCGGCGGCGAGTACGACGCGAGGTAGATCTTGGCCGCACCCATCTGGCGCGCGATCTTGATGATCTGACGGCTCGTGTTGCCGCGCACGATCGAGTCGTCGAGGATGATGACGCGCTTGCCCTCGAACTCGGCCCGGATCGGATTGAGCTTGGCGCGGATCGAATCGCGGCGCGCCTTGTCGTTGGGCATGATGAACGTGCGCCCGATGTAACGGTTCTTGACGAAGCCCTCGCGGCACGGCAAGCCGAGCACTTCGGCCATCGTCTGCCCCGCCGTTCGCGCCGATTCGGGCACCGGAATGACGACGTCCGCCTGCAGTCCTGTCTCCTGGAACGCGCGGCCCAGGCGCCGGCCGAGCTCCATGCGCGCTTCGTAGACCGACGTCTCGTCGAGGAAGGTGTCGGGGCGAGCGAAGTAGATGTACTCGAAGATGCACGGCCGATGCGGCTTGTTGCCCACCTGCACGAAGTGCGGCACCCGATCCTGGCCGATCCACAACATCTCGCCGGCCCGCAGATCGCGAACGACCTGGTAGCCCGCGACGTCGAGCACGACGGACTCGCTGGCGACCGCATAGTGAGTGCCCTGCGGCGTCTCCTTCTTGCCGAAGATGATCGGCTTGATGCCGTACGGATCGCGGAAGGCATACATGCCTTCGCTCGTGATACCGACGACCGAGTAGGCGCCCTTGACCCGGGTGAAGACTTCCTGCACCGCGACCTTCACGTCCTCGACGGTCACCGGATCGGCCAGGCGCCGCATCAACGCATCGGCGAAGACGTAGAGAACGACCTCGAGGTCGCAGTTGCTGCCCAGGTGGATGTTGCGCTTGCCAAAATAGGTGCGCCGCAGCTCGTGGAAGTTGGTGACGTTGCCGTTGTGAGCCATGGCGACGCCGACCGGGTAGTCGAGCCAGAACGGCTGCACATCGGTGTCCTCGCCGAGTCCGACGGTTGGGTAGCGCACGTGGCCGACCGCGAGCGGACCGCGCAGGCGCTGCAGGTGCTTGTCCTGGAACACCTCGCGGACCAGCCCCAAGCCCTTCTTGGCCTGGAAGCGATCGCCGAAGGTGACGACACCGGCCGCGTCCTGGCCGCGGTGTTGAATGGCCAGGAGCCCCGTGAGCACGTCGTGGATGGCGTCCGACTCAGGGGGACCGAAGATCGATATGAAGCCGCACATGTAGGCAGGCGAGCTTACCATCCGCACCGCGATGGCGAATCTCTGCAATGTCGATGGGCTGATCGTGCCCGAGGCCGATGCGCGCATCCCCGTGCTCGATCGGGGGTTCCTGTTCGGTGACTCCTGCTACGAAGTACTCAGGACGACCGGTTCCGTGCCGTTTGCCTGGCCCGAACACTTCGCACGGCTGCGCACCTCGGCTGCTTCCATCCTGCTCGAACTCGACCTCGATGAAGCCGCGGTAGCCCGCCGCGTCGCCGCCACGCTGGCGGCAGCAGCGCATGGCGACAGCTACGTCCGGCTCATCGTCACCCGCGGCACAGGCGAGGCTCCCAACATCGACCTCGCCTACGCGTCAGGTCCTCCACGCTGGATCGTCATGGTGCGTCCGCTGCCGGCGATGGACGGCAAGCCCGCGCGGTTGGCCATTGTCGACCGCCTGCGCAACGATCGGCGCGCCCTCGACCCGGCGACCAAGAGCGGCAACTACCTCAACAACGTGCTCGGGCTGGCCGAGGCAAAGGCTTTGGGTGCTTCAGACTGTGTCATGCTGAACCACGACGGCTTCGTCACCGAGGCGTCGACGTCCAATGTCTTCGCACGCATGGACGGAGTCTGGGTCACCCCCCCGCTCGCATCCGGCATCCTCGCGGGCGTGACGAGGGCGCTCTTGCTCGAGTTTCTGCCTACCTGTGGCGAACGAGTCGCCGAACGGAATCTGGTCGCCGGCGACTTGAGGGCTGCCGAGGAACTGTTCGTGTCCAGTTCGCTGCGCAACATCTCGCCAGTGACCTGGGTGGATGGGCGGGTCCTGTACGACGGCAATGCGGGGCCTCACTGCATTCGTTTGGTGGAGCGTTTCCAGGAACACCTCACCAGGCTGGGCCATGATAGGTACGCACCTGCCTGGTCACGCCTCTTGGCGAGCTCAGCTCGCTAAAGGCTGTTCATTAGGGGCAGCCCGGGCCCGCAGCCGCAGCGGGCTGGTCGAGCCGGCTCGTTCGTGATTGTCATCCGCGTCGCGACGGCTCCCGGTAGATCCTGAGCTGGGCCGCTTCGCGGGCGGGGCAGCTCACCCGAGAACGTCGGCGAGGATCGACTGAATGCGCTCCAAAGCGGTGCGATAGCGAGCCTTCGCCTGCTCACTGTTCTTGACCGCAGCGACGATGCCTTCGATCGTGCCATCGAAGCCACCCGTCAGTACGACCTTGCGGGGACGACCGGGACCGCGCTTCGGTGCCATGGTTTCGCCTCGCTTCGCGCGAGCCGCTTTGCCTTGACCGCGCGGCGAAGACTTGACGATCCCGAGCAATGCCTGCGCCCGACCAAACATGATCGGGAAGATCATCATCTTCTTCTTGGCGGCCGCCTCGGCAATGTCCCTGTACGCGGCGTTCTTGTTGCTCTTCAAACTGTTGACGATGAAGTCCATCGCCGGATTCGTCTTCTTTTCTTTCTTGGCTGCCATTGAATTTTGGGGAGTCCTGAACTCTGGGGTCTTGGTGGGGCCGCCTGTGCGGTCAATAAAGGGCCGATAGTCTCGTTCGGCGCATTGTCTATCGCAAGACTCGTGCGCAAAAAGTCGCGGCTCACTGCACGATCATCGCCCCTTCGGAACGTCCCAGGACTCGCCGGGAGCGAGCAATACAGAGTGCTGTGGACTAAGGGTTTTCTGCAGCTGGTACAAACTACGCAGTTCGACACGGCGCAAACTCGGGTGGGATTGGCAGACGAACGCGTCATCGAGCAATACCAAAGCCGGTTTCGCTTTGCGCACGATGTCCGGCGCTTCGACATTGCGTGGTGACAGAATCAGGAGATCGATGGCCTGTTCCGGCACTTCGGTAGTCCGCAGGTTCATGCCGACCAAGAGAACGCTCGGCCCATCCGGGAAAACGACGTGATAGCTGCAGCTCCACGTCACGGAGCCGTCTTCGCGCTTGCTGCCGAGGGCGTGGATCTTGATGCCAGCATCCCGGCCATAGGACTGTCCAAGCTCCACCAGCGGCACCTCGCTCATCGCTATGGCGGGCAAGTGGAACTTGATGTGTGTGAGCACGGGGCGAGGCGGGTTGGCAGACAACATGCGCACCAGCAGCTGGTCGTTGCGCCGCGCCACGTCCAAGGGCTGAGTCAGGATGCAGAAGTCGGCGCCACCCCACACCCACTCGGCCAGATCGGCGCCGACGGGATCGACCACGAAGCTGCCCGACTGCGACCGCAACAACCAACCGCCCATGGGCAAGCGAAACACGCGCACGCTGCCCTTTGGCACTTCGTCCTCGGCCTTCTTCGACAGAGATTCGAGGCGCTGGTGCCACCACGAAGGCAGGCCTCGCGCAGCGATGCCGGCCACCTCGCGCATCATGCGGCGGTGGATGCGATACAGGAACTCGAGGTAGTCGACTCGCGGGAAACGATCGACCTGTTCGTCGATCTGCTCCAGAACCGCCAGACGCTTGAGGCCGCCAACCTCTTCCGCAGTCGAGGACCCGTCGTAGACCGCCGGCGGGTACTGAAGCAACCTGGCCGTCAGGTCCTGCCAATACTCGGGCGGCGGCACTGGCGGACCGGACAGACCCGGCTTGGGCGGAAACTCCGGTACGACGCCGTTCAGCGCCTGCGAGTCACCGACGAGCATGATGCTGCCGAGCAGACCAGGGTCGACGACAGGGCCGCAGCCGAAGGTCCAGCCGATGCGCGTCTGCGGCATGCTGTCGGTGCTCTCGTCGAAGTCGTTGACGACGATCTGCATGTCCATCACGAGCCCCGCGGTCGCCTTGTGGCCCGCGGGCAGGATCTCGGCCATCGGGATCTTCGCTTCGTAGGTAGTGATGCCGTGTTCCTTGTCGTGCAGCACCACGAGCCGCGCCTTGTCAGCGTCGAGCACTCGCGCGGTGCCGCGCAGGCGATCCCACAGCACGACCTGGCGGCCGACTTCGTCAGCCAGCCAGAACTCGCGGTCTTCACGCCGGCCCGGATCGTTGCCCAATGCGCGAGTGTTGCGTTCGGGGTCGAACGTCAACACGACCGAGTCCGCGGCCGGCACTTCGGTCAGAACGAGGGTGCTCGCATCGAGCGCTCGATGCCATTCGTCCCGGACCACACACGCCACGTAGAGCGAGTCGGGATCCCACATCATGAAAACGGACGCGCTGAGGTCGTCGGGGCCGCGCCAGGCATTGAGGGCCGTTCCCGACAACTGACGCCGATCATCGAGGCGGATGGCCGGCAACTCGGGCCAATCGATGAGCGAACCGTCGATCGAGATGGGGCGGTCGCCGCGCGGCAGTACTACGGCCTGTGGCAGCAACATCGGCCCGGGCCCGGCCTGGCGCGGCGGGGGCGTCTGCGCCAGGGCCCCAGTGGTGATGAGCCCAGTCGTGATGAGCACGGGCGCGACGGTCAGCAGTCCGATGAACTTCGATGGCACAGCATCCTCCGCAAACTCAGGTAGTTCAGAATGGAATGGGCGGTCGTCGAGCCGAGCAGCCCGAAGCCTTGCTGCACGATCAGGCCGAGAGCCAAAGCGTGCAGCAGCGCGAACGGAATCAGCCACAGACCGGCAATGCTGCTATGCAGCAGCACACAGAGGGCAACCGATCCAAGCAGGCCGAGAGCATCCTGGACGGCCAGCCGGAAGAAGAGCTCCTCGGCAACCGCTCCCACCAGAACGAATGCCAGGGTCGGCACTTCGCCCATGCGACCGAAGACCTGCCGTGCAAGGGCCTCGTACTTCAAGCTCGTCAGTCGACGAGCCAGGAACCCGAGCAGCCAAGCACCGAGACAGCCCACGGCGAGACCGATGCCCGAAGCGGCCCACGGGCCATGCTGGCCGAGTGCGGCCGCCGGCAGCGCACCCAAACGGTCGCGCCACCAGAGCCAGCCGAGGGCAAACGCCACGACCATGCCGTACAGCAGGCTGCCCGCTGCGAACGTGAGGCCCGGCTCGGGCTCGGGCGATTCTTCGTGCGCACTCACGGTGTCAACCATCGGCAGCGCGGCCAAGGCCCGATGACGCAGAGCGGTCGGCCGATGAACGACGATGACGATACGGCGTCGAATTGCCGGCTGTCGCGGCTGTCGAAGGCGCTGTCGCCGAGCAAGAACCACATGCCCGGCTCGACATACCGGGGCCAGGATCCGGGCTGACCCGGCAAGCCGGCAACGGGTTCGCGATACGCGAAGACGTCGTGATAGACGCTCAGACTCCGGATCAGAACGGGCTCGCGACCGATCGCTGCGACGTGCACGTAGGAGCGCGGGCCCTGCGGCAGCTCGGGTTCGCGCGCGGCCCATTCGCTGCGTCGCGCGACGACGAACATCGCCTCGCGCCTCCCATCGACGATGAAGAACGCGCGGTCGTCGAGCCAACCGAATTCGATGCGACGCACGCCGCCCGGGAACGGCGGCAATTCGGCACTCTCTACGTCTTCCCCGTTGCGCCACAACTCGACACGTCCCGTCGATGGCCGCCAATGGAACGTCAGTGCTTCGCTGCGCGCATCGATCGTGCACAACAGGTCGCTGGTCGCGTCCTGCAGCTCGAGGTCCATGCCGCAATCGGCGACGCCGACGTCTTCCCCGGTCAACCCTCGCACACCGGTGACGGCGACATAGGAGGCATCGACGGACTTGGACGTGCCGACGAACCCGTCCGGCACCACCCGACCGGCCGGATCCTGCCGCCGGTTCTCGCGCGCCTGCGCGCCGAACAAGCGGCGCGCTGCCTCCGCATTCACCTCGAGCGGCGACAATGAAAGGGTTCCATTCGCCTCGCGTGCAACCAGAACGTCGAGCATCGGATTCCGCATCTTGCTGGACCAGGCCGCCCACAACACCCGCATCGGCCTGGCCAGCAATGGGTCCTTGACCTCACGCTGCATGCGTTGCAGGTTGCCACCGAGCCAGATGTCGCCGGCTCGAATGTCGATACAACACGCATCCGCGTCGTCGCCCGATGCCGCGATGCGCTTGACGAGCTGCTGACCGGGTTCGCCTGGTTGCTGCACGACGACGAGATCGTGCCTGTGACGCGTGCTCGCGCTCACCAACTTGTCCACGAACACGATGTCGCCGCGGCGCGGATCGCCAAACAGCACCGGTTGCATGCTGCCCGACGGCACGATGTAGCGGTCACCACACCAACGCCGCAGCGCTTGGAATGCCAGCACCGCGATGGCAGCGACGGCGATCGCGTCGCGCACCATGGACAGGGACACTCGCAAGTCGGGCATCGTGCTTCAGGCGCGAAAGAACCGATCGTGCAGCAACGCAACCGTTCGCGCGAGGTCGCGGCCGGCAACGACGAAGGCGATCGTGCTGCCGTGCGCACCTTGGCTTGCGCACCGCACGGCGATGCCTGCCTCTGCCAGCGTGTGCAACACGTCCGCTGCCCCGCTGGTCTCGATAGCACCCGGTGAGCCGACGACGCCGACGACGGCCTGGTCTTCGACGACGCGCACACAACCGAGCGCCTCCAGACGACTCTGTGCCGCCGAGACGGCCATGGCGTCGACGGCGAACGTGACACACCCTTCCGATACCGCGACCGGACCGACGTCGCATTGCAGTTCGGCAAGTTCGGCGAAGACGCGGGCCAAGAAGACGTGTTGTGGCAAGAACCGCTCCGAAGTCACGCTCGCGAGCGCCACCGTCGATCGATGCGAGATCGCCCGCACGGAAGGCCGCGCCGATGTCGCGTTCGCTTCGATCGTGGTGCCTGGCGCCGAAGGGTCCAGGGTGCTGCGCACGCGCAGTGAAATGCCGCGCTGCATGGCTGGCACCATGGCCGCCGGATGCAGCACCTGGCTGCCGAACGACGCCAGTTCACAAGCTTCTTCGAAGCTCATGTAGCGGATCGGCAGTGCACCAGGCACGAGGCGCGGGTCGGCGGTGCGCACGCCATCGACGCTCTTCCAGATCTGGATCTCCTGCACGGCGAGCGCACAACCGAACAAGGCCGCAGAGTAGTCACTGCCGTTGCGCCCGAGTGTCGTGATGTGGCCCTGTGAATCGGCGGCGATGAACCCAGTCACGATCGGCACGCCCTCGACGGTCGCAATGTGAGCCGCGATGCGGCCATCGTCAGGCAGAGGCCGCGCGCGGCCAAAGGAACTGTCGGTGCACAGGCCGGCTGTGAACGCGTCGACCGCGGTCGCCGGCACGCCCGCCTGTCGCATGCAGGCCGCGACGATGCGCGCGCTGCAGCGTTCGCCGAAGCTGGCCAACAGGTCTTGCGCCTGTGGGGTGACGCTGCCGACGAGGCGCAGTCCCCGCGCCAAGTCTGCGAGTTCGCGCAACAGTGGGTCGAGCAAGTCTTCGGGAAGGTCCAGATCGCGCAGGATCGCGCGATGACGTGTCGCCACGGCGCTGGTGTCGGCGTTGCCGAAAGGCGCACTCCGCGCCACGGCGAGCAAGGCATCGGTGACACCGGCAAGGGCCGAGACGACGACGACCGGTCGACGATCCAAGTGCTGCCGCACGACCTGCACAACCTGTCGAATCGACGCGGCGTCGCCGACGGACGTGCCACCGAACTTCATCACGATCACGCCCCGATCATGCAGCGCCCCGCGGCACGCGAGAAGCAACGTTCTCATCTTCGGTGCGTGCAGGCCGAGGCATACCATGGGCGCCATGACTCGCATCGCGGACCTCATCCACGACTGGAACCAGACGGACTACACGTTCCGACCTTCTCGCCCTCTGCAATTCGACGACGAGACCCTGCGCGACGGCCTGCAATCGCCAGCCGTCAGCGACCCGCCGCTCGAGCTGAAGAAGGACCTGCTCGAGCGCATGGACAGGCTCGGCATCCACACCGCCAATCTCGGCCTGCCCGGCGCCGGTGGCCGACCGCGCGAGGACATCTACCTGCTCGCCAAGCACATCGTCGACCGCCGCCTGCGCATCGGCGCCAACGTCGCCTGCCGCACGGTCGTCAGCGACATCGAACCCGTCGTCGATATGACGCAGCGGGCCGGCATGCCGATCGAAGTTTGCGCGTTCATCGGCAGCAGCTACATCCGCCAGTACGCGGAGGACTGGACCCTCGACCGCATGCTCGAGAACACGCGCGAAGCGCTGACGTTCGCGCAGAAGCATGAGCTGCCGGTCATGTACGTGACCGAGGACACGACCCGCGCGCGGCCCGAGACGATCACTGCGCTCTACACCGCCGCGATCGAACTCGGGGCGCGGCGGCTGTGCGTGTGCGACACCGTCGGCCATGCGACGCCACAGGGCACGCGCGCCGTCGTGCGCTTCGTGCGCGAGCTCGCTGATCGGCACGACAAGACCCTCGGCGTCGACTGGCACGGCCACCGCGATCGCGACTTCGGCATCGCCAACTGCCTGGCTGCGATCGAGGCGGGTGCCGACCGCATCCACGGCACCGCACTCGGCGTCGGCGAACGGGCCGGCAACGCGCCGATGGACTTGCTGCTCGTCAACTGCCGTCTGCAAGGCTGGATCGACAACGACCTGAGCACGCTGCCCGAATACGTAGCGGCCGCGGCCAAGGCCCTCGATGTCGCGATCCC
>JBDSBS010000421.1:0-2967 GCA_039921435.1 Planctomycetota bacterium
CGCCTGCTCGTGCTGCAGGCCGCGGCGTGGATGCCGGCGATGCGGGACGACCTCGTGCGCATGGTGGGGCTGTCGATGTCAGGTTCCGGTCTGCAGGCTGCGCCGTCGAGCGAGCGACCGTCGACGGCAGCGGTGCTCGCGAGCGGTTCGCCGGAGCGGACCTGCGAGTTGCTGCAGCGCGATCCCGCGAGTGCGGACGCCGTGCTCGCAGGCTTGCGAAGTGGGCTTGCGCGGTGCGGGGTCGAGCACCACCAGCACAAGTACGCGGCGGCGATGCAGGAGGAAGCACAGCGTGTGCACGCGAGCTTCCGGCACCTCGTGATCGCGCCGGCAGTCGACTACCTGGCGCATCCCGACGACGAAGAGACCGAGGTGCATCGGCGCGCGGAGCAGGCGCTCGACAAGGCCACTGTGCGCTGAGTCACTGTGCGCTAAATCACTGCGCGCTAAATCACTGTGCGCTAAATCACTGTGCGCTGAGTCACGGTGCGCTGAGTGATGCTCAGCCGCGCGGGATCGGCCGGATCTCGACGTATGCCGCATCCCCGGTTCCCTGCGGCTCCGCCCTTAGTCCGTGCACGTGCAGCATCGTGTCGACGAAGGATCCGAACTTGCCCCGCTCGCACTGAAGGCGCCCCATCAACGACACCGGGCCTGCCGCCGCGACCTCGTCCTGCCGGTACACGTAGCGCGCGGCCGTGACTTCTTGCGCGAGCTTCAAGAACTCGGGCACGGTCAGGTCGCGGTCGAAAGCCAAGGAAACCTGATTGCCGTCGATGCGAAGGTCGTAGCCGCGCACCGAGCTGGCGACCGGCTCAGCGGTCGGGGCCGCGCAGCCAGCCGCTGCGATGCAGGCGAGCAGGACGGATAGAAGGAACGTTCGGTTCGAGTCGTGCATGAATGAACTCCGGTGGGGGGCGACCAGAGACGGTGCCGCGCGCTGCGTATTCCGCCCGTTTGGCGTCGACGGGTGGTTCAAGAGCCGCGCCATCGCCGAGGCCTGCACGCGGACCTGCCCGATCCGCCCTGCTCGCGCGGCAAGGTTGCTTCCACCGTCCCGCGGGATCGAACAGAATGTCGAGGTCTCCCGCCCCTGCGGTGACGTTCTCCTACCGATGACGAGCTTCACCGCCGAGGATCTGTATCGCCACGCCAGCTCGATGCGTGCACTGGCGCGCGACCTGCTCAGCGACACAGCACTCGCCGACGACGCCGTGCAAGAAGCGTGGGTCAAGGCATTGCGGCGACCGCCTGCGCCCCCCGGCTCGCTGACGTCCTGGCTCGGCGCCGTCGTGCGCAGCTGTGCGTTCGACCTGAGGCGTTCGGAGTCTCGCCGGCAGCGGCGCGAACAGCTGGCGGCGCGCACCGAAGTCTGCGAACCGATCGACGCTGCCGAGCAGCTCGAGCTGCAGCATGACCTCGTCGCCGCGGTGCGTGCGCTGCCAGAGATCTACCGCACGGTGGTCTGGCTGCGCTACTTCGACGGCAGATCGCCGACCTGGATCGCTGCCCTGCTCGGCGAACCGGTGAAGACGATCAAGACACGGCTTGCGCGCGCATTGCTGCAACTGCGGCAGAGGTTGGCAGGGCGCTACGGCGAGCGCTCGGCCTGGCTGCCGGCGTTGCTGCCGTTCGCGCGCCTGCCGGTCAGGACCCCGGGCCTTGTAGCCGCACACGCGGCAGGTGCGCTGCTGATGTTGAGCAAGAACGTGGTCGGGGTGGCGATCGCGGTGGTTCTGCTGGTCGTCGGTGCGCTGGCGTGGCCCCGGTTGATGGCGCCGCCGCCGTCGTCGCCAGTGCCGCTGCCGATCGTCAGCAGCGAAACGCGCACTCGCGCCGAAGACTTGCCGGTTGCCGCCGATGCACTGCGTCGCGACGCGGTGATGCCCGCCGAGTCCGTGGCGCTTGCCGAACCGTACGGGGCGCTGCTCGTGCAAGTGCGCTGGCACGATGGCACGCGAGCTCCCGACGTCGCGGTCATGTTCTCAGTCGCCGACGAACCGCAGGTCGATCGCAACGAGATGCGCGTCGTCGCCGACGCGATAGGCATCGCGCGCGTCGAGCGCGTGCACGCCGGCGAAGTGACGATCACGTCCGACCGCGGTGGCAAGGTCGTCACCGAGGTTGTCGCCGGGCGCGTGCGCGAGGTGGAGTTCTCATTGCCGCAGGGTCTCGACGTGACCGGTGTGGTCGTCGACGAACGCCAACGACCCGTCGCCGACGCGCGCGTCTTTCTCGTGTCGCCGCGCGGTGGCTGGCTCGGTGGCCGAGCGATTGCCGCGACCGCTGCGGACGGAACGTTCGCGGCGCGTGCCGTCGATCCGACCTGGTCGCTGGGCGCACTGGCGAGAGGCTACGCACCGTCCGAGTTGCTCGACCTCGAGACCTTCGAAGGCGCTGCGGCTGGGGCGTCGCTGCACGTGCAGTTGCAGTTGCTGAAACCCGGGGCCGCAGTGAGCGGCACGGTCAGGGACGAGCGTCGTGTCGGCATCGCGGGTGCCGTGGTCGTGTTGGGAAGGGGCATGTTTGGCCACCCAGAGGCGGGGCGCGTGCGCGAAGCGTGGTGCCCGCAGGTGACGAACACCGATGCCGACGGCAACTTCCGCCTCGACGGGGTGGCGCCGGGGCAACAGCAGATCGCGGCTCGTGCCGATGGCTTTTCGCGAGCGGTTGGCGTGGTGCCTTGCCTCGAGGGAGAGGCCGCGTCGATCGTTCTGTCGCTCGCGCGTGAGGTCGTGGTGCATGGCACCGTGCGCAACGAAGCGGGCGAGGCCGTGGTTGGGGCCGTGGTCATGGCCCTGGACGCCGCGCCGGCGGACACTCCGATCGACTTCGTGCTCAGCGTCGATCTCACCGAACTGAAGCGGCCGCAGGCGCGCAGTAATGGGCGGGGGCAGTTCTGGTTGCGCGGTGTGGCGCCCGGCGAACTGCAGCTCGTCGCGGCGAAGCGTCGAGGCATGAACCAGC
>JBDSBS010000422.1:0-3114 GCA_039921435.1 Planctomycetota bacterium
ACGCACTGTTGCAGGCGTTCGCCGAGTGCATCGTCCTGGGGCAACGCGTCGACCGTGCGCCACGTGACCGGGATGTGACCGACGATCGCGGCGCGCGCTCGCTGTGCGCGATCGTGTGTCAGGCGCCCGTTCTCACTGCCGTGGAACAGCTCTGCCTCGCCGCCCGCCGCGGCCGTTGCCTCGACGACGCCGGATCCACTGCCCGCTGGGGCAGGCGCACCCGCCTCTGCCGCAGGTTGTGGCGCCGTCTGACCTGGTCGCCCGTTCACGCCCATGAGGTCGAGCGCATTCCAAAACCGTTCGCCGCCGACCCGCATGCGCAAATCGCCGCTGGTCGTGTCGGGAATGGCGACGACGCGCAATTCGCGATTCTCCTCGAGCACCTGCCGGGCGATCGGGATGAAGTCGCGATCCCCGGAAACGATGACGATGGCGTCGATGTCGGGGCGCCGGTAGAGCACCCGACAGACGTCACACGCAAGCTGCACGTCGGCCGAGTTCTTGCCCGCGTGCCCGACCAGCACGTACTGCGGATCGAAGCCCATGAGGGCGAGGTCGTGCGCCACCTCCAGGCCCGGATAGGTGTCGAACGCCGCATAGGACCGCCCGATGACCATCGGCGCCTTGTCGGCTTGCAACCGAGCCTTCAGGTGTTCGAGGATGGCGAGACACAAGTCGCGAGGGCGATGGCCGTTCAGATCCTCACGATTCTTGAGGGAGAGGAAGAGGTTCTCGAAATCGACGAAGACGGCGGCATGCATGCTGACTCACTAGAGTTGGCGTTGCGGAACGCACAGTTGGGTCGGCGGAACGCACAGTTGGATCAAACACTCGGAACACACTCGCAGCCGACACGCGTCGCCGCGGGCGAGCATACGTGCCAGAGTCAGGCTGGCGGCACCGAGGTGTCGCGAATCGATGCGCTCGACGTCGGCTCCTCGGCCGAAACGGGCACAGCGCCCGGCGCCAACGACGGAATCTGGTCGTTGCCGTTGCTCTCGAGGTCGTCGTCCGCGAGGTAGGTGTAGGCAGCGAGGCCCTCCTCGTAGCGGCGCATGAGCAGCGCCGACTCCTTCATGTTGACCTTGCCCGCGCGCACGGCCGTCTCGAGACGGCTGCGCATGCGGCGGATGAGGTCCTGCTTGTCGTATTGCACGTAACTCAGGACCTCGGTAACGGAATCGCCCGCGATGACTCGCTCGATGCGGTAGCCGTGCTCGTCGTCCATCGAGATGTGGATCGCGTTCGTGTCGCCAAACAGGTTGTGCAGATCGCCGAGGATCTCCTGGTAGGCGCCGACGAGGAACATGCCGATGTAGTAGGGCTTGCCCGGTGTGATGGGGTGCACCTCGAGCACGCTCTTGACGTCGCGAAGGTCGATGAACTTGTCGACCTTGCCGTCGCTGTCGCACGTCAGGTCGGCGAGGATGGCGCGGCGCGTCGGACGTTCTTGCAGCCGCTGGATCGGCATCGTCGGGAACAGCTGCTTGACGGCCCAGTGGTCGGGTGCAGACTGGAAGACCGAGAAGTTGCAGTAGTACGTGTCGGCCAGTGCACGCTCGAGACCCTGCAACTCGTCGGGCACGTAGTCGAGCGTGTTGACGATCAGGCGGATGCGGTCACAGATGGCCCAGAACAGGTTCTCGGCGATGGCCCGGCCCTTGAGGTCGAGGTAGCCCAGATTGAAGAGACTGATCGCTTCTTCCTTGAGCTGCAGCGCATCGTGGTAGCTCTCCTGGAAGTTCTTCAGCGAGATGTCCTTCAGGATCTGCACCATGTTGGCGATGGTGCTGTCTTCGTGCTTGTCGGCGCCGACCGGCGGTTCGACCTGCTGCTTCGACACGCCGAGCACGTCGAAGACGAGGATGGCGTGGTGCGCCGTCAACGCGCGACCCGACTCGCTGATGATGTGCGGGTGGGTGATGCCCTTCTCGGCGCATGCCTGCTGCACCGCGAACACGACGTCGTTGGCGTATTCCTGCAGCGAGTAGTTGGCCGAGCTGTGGAAGTTGGTCTGCGAGCCGTCGTAGTCGACGGCGAGACCGCCGCCGACGTCGATGTAACGCAGGCCCGCACCGAGATCATGCAGCTCGGCGTAGAAACGCGTCGCTTCCTTCAGCGCATCCTTGATGGCGCGAATGGCCGTGATCTGGCTGCCGATGTGGAAGTGCAGCAGCTCGAGGCAGTCGAGCATGCCGACTTCGCGCAGCCGTTCGGTCACGGCTACGATCTCGCCTGCCGTCAGGCCGAACTTCGACTTCTCACCGCCGGATTCCTGCCACTTGCCGGCCCCGCGGCTCGCGAGCTTGGCGCGCACGCCGATGTGCGGGCGCAGGTCGAAGCGCTTGCTAACCTTGAGCACCGTCTCCAGCTCTTCGAACCGATCGACGACGATGATCGTGTAGAGGCCCATCTTCTGGGCCAGCATCGCGGTCTCGATGAAGCTCGCGTCCTTGTAGCCGTTGCAGATGATCAACCCATCCGGGTTGGTCATGTGCGCCAGCACCACCAGCAGCTCTGGCTTGCTGCCAGCCTCGAGGCCCAGCGAGTACTCCCTGCCAAAGTCGACCAGCTCTTCGACGACGTCGCGCTGCTGATTGACCTTGATCGGGAACACCGGCCGGTACAGCCCCTTGTAGCCACATTCGTCGATGGACTTCTTGAAGGCACCGGCGAGCGCTGCCACGCGCAGCTGCAGGATGTCGGAGATGCGCAGCAGCACAGGCAGCTCGATGCCGCGGCTGCGAAGGTCCTCGACGAGCTCGGGCAGCGAGAACTTGGGCCCCGTCGGCCCCATGGGCTGCACCATCAGCTCGCCGCGGTCGTTGATCGCATACGACTGACCACCCCATGCCCCGAGTTGGTAGAGCTCGACACTGTCGCGGGTAGTCCAGGCACGAAGTTCGTTCTGCGGTGTGCTCAATTCGGGAAGCCTCGGTGCGGGAGTGCACGCTCGTCGGCCGCAACTTGCAGCCCACCAAGCATCCAGCTCGCGCGTGCGGATTGAACACGACATGAAGCGAACATGCAGGACCCTGTGCGGTCTTTTTTGACCGCGCGGAAGCTGGAGTCCGCCGACGAGCGTCGCTCGCCGGTCGCAAGTCACCGACAAAC
>JBDSBS010000423.1:0-7017 GCA_039921435.1 Planctomycetota bacterium
TTATCTCAAGATCCCAAGCGCGGACATTATGGGTTACAGCTTGGGCGGCGGCGTCGCGATGCAGTGTGCGATCCGCCATCCGGAAAAGGTGCGCAAGGTCGTCAGCATTTCGGGCGTGTTCCGCCACGACGGCTGGGTCAAGGAAGCGCTCGACATGTTCCCGCAACTCACGTCGGGAATGCTCAAAGGCTCGCCCATGGAAACCGAGTACAAGAAACTGAGTCCGACGCCAGACGAATTTCCGAATCTCGTCAAGCGCGTCATCGCGATGGATGTGAAGCCGTACGACTTCGGCGCCGACAAGCTCAAGGCCACCAAGGCGCCGATGTTTTTCATCCACGGCGATGCCGACGGCGTTCGGCTCGAGCACATCTCGGAAATGTTCCGCCTGAAGGGAGAGGAGATTTTCGGCGACATGCGGCCGCGCTCAGCATCGAGATTAGCCATATTGCCCGACACAACACACGCCACGCTGATGAAGCGCATGCCTGTCATCGTCCCGATGGTGAACGACTTTTTCGACGCAAAGCCGCGAAAGTGATGGTGCGCCGCATAACAACCGGTTGCAGCGAACGGCGCTCTCGCGCCAGCCGCTGAACCGGAGCGTTGGCTGGGCGCGAGGTTGTTGCTTTCGATCGCGTCGATCCCCGATTTCAATAGCGCGATTCGACCGGCCACGAAGCGATCGGCGGCATCGAGCAAGCGCGCCGTGCGCACCGCGGAATCGCGCAACCAACGGTGCGGATCGCCGAACGCGCGCCGCCACATGGGCAAGTCGAAGTGGCCGTCGAGCACGAGCTTGAACGCGTTGTAACGAATGCCCGAGTTGTCGTCCGCCAAACCGCCGAGGATCGCGGCCCAAGGCACCCGCGGCCGCTGTTGCAATTGCCCGATGACCAGCGCGTTGCGGATGCAGGTCGTGCGATCCGCGTCGAGCAACTGCGCTTCGAGCGTCGGCAGCAGATCGCCGTCTTCGCCGCGCACGGCGATGGTGTACCTGGCGATGTAGGCCACCGATTCCTCTTCACTGCCGAGCACGGGGACCATGGCGATCAGCAAACGTTGCCGTCGGGGATCCTCGCACGCACGTAATCGAGGGCGCGGATCGCGTGATAGAGTCGCGAGGCCGAGCCGCTTTGCGGTGCTTCAGTCTACGCAGGCAGCGCCGAGTCATCGAGCGCGACCAGCGTCCGGCACAGCAACGGCCGTGCGTTCTCGTTCATGCCGATGACATCGATCAGCGGCGGTGCGGCGGCCGCGGTGTTCGCCTGCAGGATCGCCGTTGCCTTGGCTTGCCGTTCGCCCTCGGTCGAGTTGCACAACGTCGCAATCGCGGCTTCGACTTCGGGCGCCTGGGCCACGGCTGCGGCCGAGAGCAAGAGAACCCACAACGGCTACGAACGCATTGTCCCGTAGTAACCGACTCGCTCCGTCGCGTCAGGCCGCTGGGGAGCAGCCAGAGAAGATTGGCCAGCGAGCACGGGTCAACCCGCTGGCTCGAGTCCACCGTCAGTCCGTCGTGTGCACGAGGGTCACGTTCCGCTCCGCGAGGTGCGAACGGATTCGCTCCCACATGCCTGCCACGCGCCCGACACGCTCCGGCGGCGTGACCCCAGGCTGCGACCATGTGCCAGCGAGCAAGCACTCGAGCATGCCGGTGCACGTGTACCCAGTGGTGCGCGCCATCGACGAGGTCTTCGTTCTGACATCACCGCGATCCTCGAGGTGCCAAACGTGGCGCACCGGCTTCCCACCTTCGGTCCCTTCGATCGTGACGCGCATGACAGTGAGTTCCGGCTCACCTGGACGCAGCTTCCACGAGTCGAACAGGATCTTCGATGTGAATGCGCGCGGCACGATCGACACACCGCCGACGTCGATCGGTTGGTCCGAGAAGAAGCCGCCTTCGCGGAAGGCCAGCATCAGTTCGCGGTGCCCGGGGTAGCGCAGCGTGCGCTCGACCATGTCCGGGATGTGCGCCATGGTCTGGATCAGGGACCGCAGGCCATCGGTGTTGAAGGCCTCGAGCGTGCCGATGCCCGGGAAATCGACGTAGCTCGGTTCCGACAGCGCGGGCTTGACCACTTCGCGACCGTTCTCGTAGACGCGCGCCGGGCGCAGGTACTCCTCGATCACGTCGGCCGGCGAAAACGGCGCCTTGTATTGGTAGGGAAACGTGCGCGCGATCGGCAAGCCGCCCACCAGGCACTCGAAGCGTTGCACCTGCATCGATGCGTCGTGGTGGCCGAGGATCAGGTTGTCGACGCCGGGGGCAACGCCGATGTCGGTCACGACGATGGCGCCTGTGCGCTTCGCGAGCGCATCGAGAACGAGCGCGTCTTCGGGGAAGAACGAGATGTCGGCGACCTTCGCCCCGACTTCGACCAGAGTCTCGAGGGTGCGGAAGCCGAGAAAGCCTGGCACAGCACTGACCACTGCATCCACTTCGGCGACGCATGCGCGAACCGCGGCCGCGTTGGTGCAATCGAGCTGTCGCGTTTGCACGTTTCGCACGGAAGCCAAAGGCAGCAACGCATCGGCGCGCGCGTCGGTCGACAGCACCTCGTGCCGTTCGGCCAGATCTCGCACCATCGCACTGCCGACCATGCCCGCACCCAACACGAGAACTCTTGCCATTCAGGGGCACGATAGCGGCGGGGCATGGTCGCTGCGTCGCCCTCTTTCGAGCGGTCGAAACGTGCCCAGGCGGCCGCCGGCAGAAACCTGTCCAAACTCCGCGGTCGCTGGCCATTCGTGCCCATCACCCCATCCGTTTCCACGAGCACGACAATGAACACCTGCCTCTTCACCTTCGCCGCATTTCTACTCCTACCAGCCATGGGCCTGGCCCAGAACTCGTTCCTGTTCACTACCAGTCTGCCCGAACAGACCATGTCTGGCAGCGGCGGCACGGTCCTCAAGGACTTGCGGCCCAACGAAGTCGCCCACGTCGAGTTCTTTCCCTGCCCCGTCATCTCGGCCGAGAAGTGGGCCCCCAACACGTGCTACCAGACGATGGCCGGCAACGAGAACAGCGGGCCGCTGTACTACAACCCGGCGCTGTTCGGCAAGATCGACGCGCTCATCGACATGCCGAGCCCGGTCGCGCAGTCGAGCCAGCGCACCGTGTTCTGGTCGCCGTCGGTGGCCATGGGCACGAGCATCAGCGGCGGCCCCGGGCTTCGCCCCGGTGACACAGGCCGCATCGTGCAGATCGGTGGACTCGACGGCCAGGTCGAGTACTTCCTGCGCGCCGAGGACGTGCAGCTCGCGCTCGGCATGCCCATCACGCCGATCGTCGTCGACGTCGACGCGATCGCTGGCGACCCGGGCTACGGCATCTTCTTCTCGCTCGACCAGGATCACTTCATCAACAACTCGTGCAACGTCACGTTCGTGCGCGACGGCGACGTGCTGCTGATCCCGGCCAGCGCGATCACCTGGACGTGGGACTTCCGCGTGCAGAGCGTGGTGCCCGGTAGCGCGCAGGTCGTCTACACCGAAGCGCAGATGGACACCTTCGTGCAGAACGCGAGCGTCAACGACCACCTCGGCAACTGCGTGAATGTGATCCAGGATCTCGAAGCGCTCGAGATCGACTACCCGGGGCCCGTGAGCACGGTCGTGCCCTGCCCAGGCAACATCCTCACGGTGCCGTCCTTGATCTTCACGGGCGAACTGATGACGGGTGCCAGCGTGCTGACGACGGCCAACGGCGGCCAGATCTACCAATCCGGCTGCGGGCAACTCGGGCGGCCGTGCAGCAGCTCGCCGACGCTCGGCGACCAGATGGGCTTGAAGGTCCCGACCAACGGCAATGGCGTGCCGAGCTTCGTCAACGCGCTCGCCAACACGTGGGCGCAGCGCTTCGTCATCGAACCCAAGCAGCACGTGATCCCCGCGTTCACGGCGACCGCGATCGACATCTACACGCCGGGCTGGATCAACATCCTGGCCGCCAAGTTGGTGTTGCCGACGATCGCGCCCTCGATTCCGTGGTTCCCGCCGTACTTCCCGGACATCTACGTGTTGCCCACCACCTGGACGTCCGTGCCGTTCGGGGGTCCGGGCTTCACCACGGTCAACACGCCAATCATCCCGGGCACCTGCAAGCTCGTCTGGCAGGTCGCTGGCTTTGCGCCGGGCCTCGTGTTCAGCACGCCGGCGATGCTGGACGTGCAGTAGGCGGCATGAGTCGGGCAGTTCGGACCATGCATCCGCATCGTCGGCGGAGCGCGCAGCTGCTACGCTCCGCCCCGTGTCGTTCCACACGACTCGTTGGAGCCTCGTCTTCCGTGCCGCCGTGCCCGGCGAATCGGGGCGACTGGCGATCGCCGAACTGTGCCAGGCCTACTGGCCACCGGTGCATGCGTTCTACCGGCGGGCGTGCAAGGATCCCGAAGAAGCGCTCGACCTGACGCAGGGCTTGTTCGCACGGTTGCTCGAGCGCGAAGACTTTGCAGCAGCGGCCCCGACGCGCGGACGCTTTCGCAGCTGGTTGTGTGCTTGCGCGCGCCATCACCTGAGCGATGTGCGCAGCGCGCTGACGGCGAAGAAGCGAAGCGGTGGCGCAACCGCGGCGACCGGCTTCGCCGCGCTCCAGCAGCTCGAACCGATCGATCCCGGCGCCACACCAGAACAGGCGTTCGAGCAGTCCTGGGTGCGGGCGTTGCTCGACCGAGCGTTCTCTCGACTGAGCGACGAAAACGAGCAGCGCGGTCGCGGTCGCGTGTTCCAGATGGCTCGGCCCCACCTGGACGGTGACGACGGCAGCGAGACGATGCGCCACACCGCCGAGCAACTCGGCATGAGCGAGGGTGCGTTCAAGGTCGCCGTGCACCGCTTGCGCGACCGCCTGCGCGAGCTCGTCGTCGACGAGGTGCGCCAGACCCTGGACGACCCCGGTGAGGCCCCGGCGGAGGTCAAGTTCTTGCTGGGCTGTCTGGCTCGGAAGAAATCGTGAACAGGTCGGTAACCTGCGGTCGCCTGCTGCCGCAGGCATGGGCATGAACACCAGCGATCGCCAACTCGACCACGAGTCCGTGCTGCGCGCGGCCGCCGCCGACCTGCCCGAGAACCAGCCGGCGGCGTTGCAGCAACTAGCCGAGGCCTTTCCCG
This sequence comes from Planctomycetota bacterium, assembly GCA_039921435.1. GTDB lineage: Bacteria > Planctomycetota > UBA1135 > UBA1135 > UBA2386 > DASVAL01. Next base: position 5,119 of record JBDSBS010000423.1, read on the forward strand.
AGCTGTCGATCGAGGCCGCGATCGGGCGCGGCGGTTCGGGCACCGTGTATCGCGTGCGCCAGACGCGGCTCGATCGTCCGGCCGCGCTGAAGATCCTCGACCCGGCCTTGGTCTCTCGCGACCCGTCGTTCGCCGAGCGGCTCGAGCGCGAGGGACGCGCGATGGCGCAGCTCGACCACCCTGGCATTCTCAAAGTCTTTGACTTCGGCGAACGCGGGGGCCGCTTCTACCTGTTGACCGAGTTCGTCGATGGCATCGACCTGCGCAAGCTCATGGCGATGGGCGCGCTGCAACCCGCGGAGGCGCTGCGCCTCGTGCCGCCGATCTGCGAAGCACTGCAGTACGCACACGACCGCGGCATCGTGCACCGCGACATCAAGCCCGAGAACGTGCTGCTCGACGTCGACGGCCACGTCAAGCTCGCCGACTTCGGACTCGCGCGGCTGGCGCCTTCCGCGAACGCTGGCCCGCGGTTGACGCGCGACAGCCAGGTGATGGGCACTCCACACTACATGGCTCCCGAACAGTGGCGCGGTGCCGCCGTCGACCACCGCGCCGACATCTTCGCGCTCGGCGTCGTGCTCTACGAGTTGCTCACGGGCCAGGTGCCGTCGGGCGCGTTCACGCCGCCGTCGGCGCGACCGGGGGTGCCGAGGCGACTCGACGAGATCGTGCGGCGCGCATTGGCGCAGGATCCGAAGCTTCGTTACCAGCGGGCGTCCGAACTTGGTCACGACGTGCGTGAGCAGGCGGCAGAGCCGGCCCTGACGGCACCGGTTGCGCCAAGGCCGGTGGCCGCGCACACCGCAACGAAGCGTCAGGCGACGACGTGGATGTTCGTGTGCGCCACGCTGTCGCTGCTGCTCGCAGCCAGCGTGGCACTCACGGGATTCCGAGTGCGCATGACCTTGGAAGCCACTCGAGCGGCGGAGCACGCTCTCGCTGCTGCTCAGGCGGCGCGCAATCAGTTGCCGGCACCGCGCCTGCCGAGACGCGACGAGTCCGCGATGCCGTTCGAGACGCAACTGACGTTCGCCGGCGTGGTCTGGGTGCTGTCGATCTTGATGACGTGGCTCGGGTTCTCGGCCATCCGACGCATCGTGCGCAACGGCCCTCCATTCGATGGCCTTGCTGTCGCCCTTTTCTTCGCGTGGCTGCTGCCGCTCGGCGTGATCGATCTGGCGGTCGCAGCACCGCTGTTCGACAACAGCTCGAGCAACGACGTGCTGCGCATTCTGGTCCCGCTCGGGCTGGCGTCACTCAACGCGGTGTTCTTGGTGTGGCGCTACCGCGCCGCGACGACGCTCGGCAAAGCGGTGCAGGCCTGACCACTTCCGCCATCGACCTGAGATCGAACCCCACCTGGCGGAGCTCAACGGCCGACGAGCGGCACCTGGACTTCGCGCGTCATCGGCTCGGCGGTGACGGTGAAAGTCAGCGCGAACTGCAGGCCGCCGTCGGTGTTGGCAGCGATCTGGTAGTTGCCGGCGGTCAGCGTGACGGTGAACTCGTACTGGCGCGGCTTGCTGACCGGTGCTCGGCGCACGACGCGCTGCTGCAGCGCGGTTCCGATGGCAAGACTCAGCGTGAGGTGCAGCTTGTCCGCGGCGGCGAACCGCACGTCGTCGGGCGGCGTGAACAGCAGCGACAGCGTGCGACCGAGGCCGATGGCCAGCGTCGTGCGCGTGGTCGCGCCGGCAGCGGCACCTTCTCACAGGCGAAGCAATCGCCTCACCTCGTCGGCGAACGCATGCTCGAACGCACTCGCGTATGCGGCGATGGTCGTCGCCGGAAGACGAAGGGCCTTTGCCCGCTGCCGCCAACCCATCACGGCTTCACAGACCTCGCGCAGGATGGACTTCGCCGACTTCGGGGCGAGGCCAAAACGCGCCGCGAGGC
>JBDSBS010000424.1:0-6503 GCA_039921435.1 Planctomycetota bacterium
CGCTGCGCCCGTCCTTGTTCCAGCAGGTGACATCGACCCTGTTCACGTCGATGCGCGGTTGAAGCTTCGGGTAGTAGTGCCGCAGCGCATGCCGCATCAGCGCGGCGGCACGTTCGCAGACTTCGTCAAGGTCCTGTCGGTCGCACTCGATCAGGATCGAATCGTGCACCGGCAACACGAGTTGGACGGGGGTGCCACGGAACTCGCGGTCGAGCAGAACGATCGCGTGCTTGAACACCACGGCGGCGCTGCCCTGGATCGGCGTGTTGCGCAGGAAGTTCTTGGTCCAGGTGTCGGGGCGACCCTTCGTTGACCGCTGCCGACGTAGCCCGCTCACGACTGTGGCGTAGCCGCGCACAGCGCCGTAGCTGGATGACTCGGCGAGGCGTTGCTTCAGCCGTGGGTAGAGATCGAGGAACCGTTCACGCTCCGCAGCTGCCTCCCGCTGCGAGATCCCGAATCGCGCGGCGATCGCTGGCGGCTGGATGTTGTAGAGCACGGCCAGCACGAAGGTCTTCATGCGGTCGCGCAGGTCCCTGTGCAGCTTCTTGAACTCGGACGGCGGCAGAGTGCGATGTGTCGGTGACACTTCTGCTGCGTAGAACCGCTGCGCCATCGACGCGTAGACGTCGCCCGAGTTGTAGGCAGCAATCAGGTCCGGGTCGTCGTGCTCCGCTGCGGCGACGCCGACCTCGATCTGCGAGTAGTCGAGCTCGATGAGGGCTCGGCCGGTCGGCGCCACCACTACAGGACGAAGGACCCGACCGATGCCGGCGAGATTTGGGTTCCGGCAACTGTTGCGTCCGGTCGTCGCCCCGAGTTGCGCGTGATCGGGGTGCATCCTCCCGTCGGCTCCGGTCAGGGCGCCAGCCAGCCATTCCTCACTGGCCATTCGCCGGTAGCGACCATGCAGGCGGAATGCGCGGATGGCGGGGTGCAGGTGCTCGATCGGTTCGAGAACTGTGTCTTCGGTGGAGTCGTTGCCGTCGCGTTGGCAATGGTGCCGCAGGCCAACCTCAGTCATGAGGTTGAGGAACTGCTTGCGACTGCCAGGAGTGGTGACGCCGTGCTCGCGGAGAATGTCGGCGTAGTGGGTTGCTGCTTGCCGTGCGCCAAGTGCCAGCTGCTGCAGGCGTTCTTGGGAGCACGGCACTCCGTTCCACTCCATGCGGGCGTTGGCGACCGCGAATGGGAACTCGACCGTGTGCAGGTGCGTGTGCAGCCCGTCAGCAACGATGGCAGCCTGTTGCGCCAGGTAGAGCCGCAAGGTCCACTCCGCATCGGCGGCGGCGTACTCGATCAGCCTTCGATCCAAGTCCTCGTCCCCGAGGCGAAGGAAACGGTCGCGAAGTTCCTCCTTGCTAGTCGAGAACGGGTAGGCCATCCCGTACTGGGCGCACTGGCCCCGCAGCGATAGCAGGTGGGCATGCGCCTTGGCCTTGTCGGCTTCGGCTTGGACCCGTTGGCCGACGTCTGCGGGCTGCTTGATGCGCCGGTGGTGCTCACCGAGATGCAGGCAGGCCGCGGCCAGGTGGGTGTCGTAGAGGCTCGGGAAGTCGGGATCGAGGCCAAGCGACCAGAGGCTGAAGAGCTCGGCCTTGCTGTAGTGGAAGACGAACGGCACCCGCAGCCTCAGGATCTCTTCCAACACCCGCGCGACCCCCGGCCTGCGCACGTCGAGCACGGCCTGGACGATGGCGCGGCTGCCGTGGTCGGTTACCAGCGCGGCAAGCGAGAAGCAGATCGGCCTCTGCGCGCGGATGTCGTTCCAGACCTTCCCGCTGCGCAGGCGAACAGGGGCGCGATCAAACCGGAACTCCGAGTCGAGCGCGATGGCCGCGATGGGGGCGGCGAGCAGCAGGTTGAGCAGCTCCGCCCCGTCGTCGGCCGACGTCACGACCCGGATTTCGCGTGCGGCAGCGGTCGCGTCGATTGGCGTGATGACCGGGCCGGGCACCACCGGCGTCGGCGGCGGCCCTTCGGTCACGAACCCCCATCCTGGCAGGAGTTTGCTCACGCTGGACCTCCGCTTTGCGCCGGTCGCGCGGGGTGCCAGATTTCCTCCCTAATATTATATAGAGGAGATTTGACACCCTGGCCCCCCTGCACCGTTCGGAGCCGACGCCTGGCAGTCGACAGGCTGATGCCCAGTTCGTCGGCCGCCTGCTTCGCCGTTGCGCCTGCTTGGATCGCCCGGTCCAGGGCCGTCGTTTCCAGGCGGTCGTCGACTTCGCGAGCCGCCCGAATGCCGAGGGACCGCCGCAACTGGGCTAGGCTGCCGACGACCTCGTGAGGGCCGACGAGCGGCTCCAGGTCGGCCATCTGGAAGAAGATCACCTCGCGGGGCTTCGTCGCGAACCGGACTCGCCCGGCCGCCTGGACGACCGGGTCGAGTTCGAGTTTGCGCAGGTAGATGCTCGCCGTGTGGGCAAGAACCCCGCCGGGGTCGGCGCCCTTCGAGACCTTGGCGCGGCGCACCTTGTCGGGCTGGGAGTCGATGCTCAGGGTGGCGCGCAAGCCTTTCGGGATCGATTCCTGAGCCGCACGCGTCAGCTCCCGCGATGAGATGTAGTAGCCGTTGATGCAGTAGGCGGCCTGGTAGTCGGTGAAGTCGTTGACGCCGAGGATCCCGTAGTGGATCACGGGGACGATCTGCGGCTGCGGCTGTTCGGGCAGGGTCCCGTAGTCCTCGCAGAGGAACCGGACGTCGATCCCCCAGCCGGCCAACCGCTGCGAGAGGTATCGCGCGCTCAGCTCCTTGGACTTCTTCCTGCTGATCAGAAGCGTCGTGATGCCGACCTGAACATTGCGGGCGATCAGGACAGCGATCGTGTCGAGGATCTGTCTGTGGTTGCGGAAAAAGTAGCGGTCGGCGCCGGCACGGTTGCGCAGGTTGAGGATGCGCGTGCGGCTGTGCTGGAAGCGGATGGTCTCGAAAGGTGAGGCGAGAGGGCCACAGCCCAGGCGTTCGCCTGCGTAGTCGCCCGATAGGTGGGCACTGAGCAGCAGCACGTGGCAGTTCAGGAAGGGCCTGCCGATGAACTTGATCCCGTCAGCGCACGACCACCTCTCACTCGAGTGACTGCTGGCGAGCAGGCTCAGGTCGTAGCCGATGTACCGGAAGGCGTCGCCGAACATGCCGACCCCCGCCTGTTGGATCACGAACGCATCCCGGTGGAGCCACGGCGGCAGATCGAGGCGGTCATGCAGTCCCCTTCGCTCGCGGATCGCGTCGATCGTTCCGATCCACTGCGAATACGTCGCATCGGTGGGGATGGCGGCGAGCACGCGGCTGAAGTCCGCGAGGTGCTCGTCAGCGATCGCGACCTCGAAGTCCGAGTCCAGCATCCTGGCCTCGTCGAGGACGACCAGGATGCGCCCACCGTCGATGAGCGAGCGCAGCATCGGGATCAGCGCCCGGTTGAGCATGAGTTGCTGCTCAGTGAGGAACAGCAGGCGCTGGTCTTTGACCCTTGAGAACTGTGTTGGCCAGGCGCAGGGGCTGACCGTCCTGCCGAGCCGCTGACATTCGCGGCACAGCGTGGCTTTGGCGTAGGTCGAGCACGAGCGGCGCTCGTAGTGCCCCCACAGATCGTCGTAGTCCGCGCACCAGTCCTTCGGCCGAGGCCGCATCAGCATCCAGGGCACGGCGATCTTCGCATCGCCGCGGACGATTCGTCGTTCCCGAAGGATGCGCCAGGTCGGCGCCGCGTAGACGACGAAGGCGAATTCCTCGAACAGCCGCGGGGACTCAAGTAGGCCGTCGACGGCATGGCTCTTGCCAACACCGACCGGGAGCCGAACTAGGCACCGGACGTGTCGCTCGACCAAGGCGAGCAGAACTTCCGGCGCCAAGTAGTCGCGCCGGAAGTCGCCAAGGCCGTCTTCACGGATCAACATCGACGACATCACGATTCGTCGGGGTCGACGTCGGGTGCCTGGGCGTCGGTTGCTCTCTCGCGGTCGGCCTCAGGCGGCGGTTTCCAGCCGCCGAGCGCGTCCAACTTGGCCGCGATGGCCGGCACCTCGGCCAACTCCTCAGGGCTCATGCGCGGGAACGCACCGGCCAGAGTGATCCCGGCTTGCTGGTCCTCGAGGAACGCTTTGATTTGCGCCTCGCCACGCCTCGCGTTGGTGCCGAGCGGACGCGCCTCGATCGTGTATTTGGCTCCGTTTCGGCTGAGCAGGATCACCTTCGACGCGATGTCCTTGTCGCGCAGATGGGGGACGAGCAGTGGGCCCAGGCCGCCGGGTTGCCTGCGCGCAGGGATCCGCAAGACCTTGACCAAGCCGGCTTCCACGTCAAAGACCGGGAGCAAGTGAAACGTTGGCGGCTCGACGCCGCAGAAGCACAGCGGGCAACCGGTGCCGGGGCACGCGAGGTAGGACCGCACCGCCTCGTCGGCGACGTAATGCAAGCGGGTCGGCTCGATGTCGGCGGTGAAGAGCATCGCCATGGCCGGCTCCAGGCCGAGCTTCATCTCGCTCAAGGTGGGCACCGGCTCGCCGTCGGGGCCGGAGTAGAAGTCGATGAGATTCGTCACGGCGCACCTCCCTCGGTCGCGACTTCGGAGAAGTCGGGGATCGGCAGGTCGAGTGCCTCGGCGGCCTGTCGTAGCTGGTCAAGAGACCAAAGTCGGCGGCCTGCGAGGATCCGCGGTGGCGGCGTGACGTGGCCGCGGCGGACCGTCTCGGCGAGGCGCGGCTCAGTAGTCCCGACGAGCTCGGCAGCGGCGCCTGTGGTCAGCGGTAGGAATGGGGGAACACGTCGGTCGACCGGTGCTTGATGGTTCACACCCGCTAGGTCGGACGCGGGGCGTCCGAGTTCGGACGATCCGCGTCCGACTCCATCCCGCCAGCGCCAGCTACGGGTTTACGCGCCAAGTGATCGGAGGCCGTGGGTCGTAGACAGGGCTGGCGCCACCCTTGCCCCGTATCTCGCGACTCAGGTGCTCCCCCAGAGCCTCGTGCTGGGCGGCGATTGCGCCGATCGCTCTTCGGATCGCGGCTCGAACGCGATCGTTGGCGGCACTGTTCGACGACTTCATGCGGCGCTTCCGGCCCATGAATATCGCCTGTCGCATCTGATCCTGGATCGCTTCCTTCTTGACGTAGAGGTCTTCCAGGCTGCCTTCTCGGCCGTGCTCCTTTGCTTCCGCGATGTCCTCGTCGACGTCTTCCAAGGCAGCTTTGATCTCGCGGATCCCTTGGTCATCGGTAATGTCCTGTTCGCTAGAGGGCGACTCGGCATCGGTGCCTTCGAAGGATGCAGCGGCGATGGGGACCCCGGGCTTGGAGAGTAAGCGCTGGAGGTAGGGCATGCCGGTTAGGTGCTTGACGATGGCGCGCTTGTTACCGAACTCGATCGTCCAGCCGCCGCCGTCCCGAAGGAAGCAGGGTGGCGCATCTGCACCGTCTTCTCCTTTCTGCGGCACGGTGGCATCGCAACCTTTTTGACCTCCGGCCAAGAGGTGGTTCTGGGCCGCCATCGTGTCCGATGCAGCCGGGGCCGTTCTCCGCAGTTCGCCGGCTTCGCGCTGGACGTCGCCGCGGAACCTCTCCCACTCCTCGTCCGCGAAGAAACTGTGCGGCGCCTTCTCGCTCCTCGCATCGCGCTTGGGCCGCGCCTTCTCCCGCAAGACCCGCTCGACTTCCCAATCGACCTGCGTCTGCAGCTCGGTCCGGATCGCCTGCGCGGACTTGATCGCGCCATGCAAACTGGTTGCTGCGCGCATCGCCGGTGGGTCTAGCCGCCCAGTGAGCAAGAAGGCTCGGGCAATGCGGCTTCTGTCGAGCGCCGCATAGCAGTGCATCCCGACCGCGGCGACGCCTGACGGGGCCTTGGCACCCGAGGTTCGACACATGGTCACGGGCGCGCTGTTGACGTCGCCGTAGGGCCGCACGAGGTCCGGGTCGAACAGCCGCGCACCATCGTGCAGGTAGCGCCACACGTTCACGGCGTGCTCCCATCTCGTCGCACGCAGCCCATCCCAATCGTCCAAGTACCACGCATGATCGACGCCCTGTTCCGCCACGATGGCCAGGGCCCACAACGCCTGGTGCGCTACACTGCGCACTTGCGCCGGGTCTGACAGATCAGGGGCCTTCCATCGCTTGCGGAAGTCGCCATCGCCGGATGCCTCGATCGTGACATGGGCGGCCAAGCGGTCCAGCTCTTGACGGTAGCTGCCGAGTTCCGACGGGGTCAGCGGCCGCGGGTGACGCGGGGACTTGGAGTTGCTCTGGGACCCATCTGGCGAAGGCTGGGGGAGAAGCGATGCCGATCCGTACTCGTGCTCCAGGTTCTCGGCGAGCCGCGCCCATGACTCGACGTCCATGGCCTCGTTGATCACTCGCCGCCGCATGACTCCGGACTCACTCTGCGGCCGTGCGACGCGCGCTGATCGATCTGCTCCTTCCGCGTCGGGTTCGAGGATCTCCGCTGCCGCGCTGAGGAGCGCATCATGATGCGATGCGGTGCCGATACCTCCGAAGAAGGCGCC
>JBDSBS010000425.1:0-4315 GCA_039921435.1 Planctomycetota bacterium
CGACCAAGAACTTGTTGGTGAGCTTTCCCTTCGCATCGAGCAGCGGAAAGTACTTCTGGTTCTGCTTCATCGTCAGGATGAGGCACTGCGGCGGCACGGCCAGGAAATCGGGCTCGAATTGGCAGAGCAGCACGTTGGGCCGTTCGACCAGCGCCGTCACTTCGTCGAGCAGGTCGTCGTCGTCGATCGGCACGAGCCCCTCGGCTTTGGCCTTCGCCTGCAGCTGCTTGCTGAGTTCGGCGCGCCGCGCGGCGAACGACGGCAGCACGGCGCCGTCGGCTTCGAGTTGCTGCGCGTAGCTGTCGGCATCGCGCACGACGAGCACGGGCTTCCTAGCTTCGAAGCGATGGCCTTGCGTCTCGCGGCCGGCGGCAAGACCGAGTGCGGTGACCGGCACGATGTCCGCCCCGTGCAGTGCTATGAGCCGGTGGGCTGGCCGCACGAACTTGACCGAGGTCCAGCCGTCGGCCTGCTGGTAGGTCATGACCTTGGAGATCGGCAGCTTCTGCAGCGTCTCGTCGAGCGCCTTCTGCAGGCCTTCCGCGAGCGTTGCGCCAGGTACGACGGTGTCGAGGAACAGGGTCTCGTTCTTGCCGTCGCTCGCGCGCTGCAGGCGCTCGACCGCGCTGGGGTCGGCACCGAGGCTGGCCAGCTTCTTGAGCAGTACAGGTGTCGGCTGGCCCTGGGCGTCGAGGCCGACCTTGACGGGCACGAGCTTCTGCTGCACGGCCTGGTCGGCGGCACGCGTTGCGACGTTGCTCACGTGCACCGCGAGTCGGCGCGGCGAGGCGAACGTCGTCGCCGTCGCATCGGCGCTGGTGAGCCCTTGGGCTTTCAGGCTGTCGGCGAGCACGGAGCCAAACGCATCGCCGAGCTTCTTCAGCGACTTCGGCGGCAGTTCTTCGACGAACAGTTCGACCAGTAGGCTCTTCGTGCTCATTGCGGGCGAAGGATCCTACGGTCCCGGCGGTTGCTGGCGCCAGCTCGGGGTCGCTTCCGCGCCGCCCGCATGCACAGTCGGCCCTTCGTCGCGCCCGCTGCCGCCGCCGCGACGGCGATCACGCCGTTTGGTGCGTCGCCGCGAGCTTCTCGAGCACTTCGTCGGCCCAGGCCTTGGGCGCCATCGGGAAGCCGAGCCGTGCGCGGCTCTCGAGATAACTCTGCGCGACGGCGCGCGCGAGGTTGCGGATGCGGCCGATGTAGGCGGCGCGTTCGGTCACACTGATGGCACCGCGCGCGTCGAGCAGGTTGAACGTGTGCCCGGCCTTGAGCAGCTGCTCGTAGGCCGGCAGTGCTAGCTGCTGCTGCATGAGGTGCTTCGACTGCTTCTCGTGCGCCGTGAACGCGGCGAGCAACAACTCGACGTCACTGTGCTCGAAATTGTAGGCGCTCTGCTCGACTTCGTTCTGGTGGAAAACATCGCCGTACTTGAGCCCTTCCGCATAGGTGAGGTCGAAGACGTTCTCGACTCCTTGCAGATACATGCACAGCCGTTCGAGACCGTAGGTGATCTCGCCCGTGATCGGCTTGCAGTCGATGCCGCCGACCTGCTGGAAGTAGGTGAACTGCGTCACCTCCATGCCATTGAGCCAGACCTCCCAGCCGAGGCCCCAACAGCCCAGCGTCGGGTTCTCCCAGTCGTCCTCGACGAAACGCACGTCGTTCTGCTTCAGGTCGAAGCCCGCGGCCTCGAGCGAGCCGAGGTAGAGGTCGAGGATGTCGCCAGGCGACGGCTTGAGCACGACCTGGAACTGGTAGTAGTGCTGCAGGCGGTTGGGGTTCTGGCCGTAGCGGCCGTCCTTGGGCCGGCGGCTCGGTTGCACGTAGGCGGCCCGCCACGGTTCGGGCCCGATCGCGCGCAAGAACGTCGCCGTGTGGCTCGTTCCGGCGCCAACCTCCATGTCGTAGGGCTGCAGCAGGGCGCAGCGTTGACTGCCCCAGTATTCCTGGAGGCGAAGGATGAGCTGCTGGAACGTGAGCATGGGGGGTGGCAGCCTACGCGCGCGGCGAATGCCCGGCCAGCCTGAGCTCGACGAGCCCTCGACGTGCCCTCCGACGAGCCCTTCGGCTGGGCACGGAACGCGCGTCCGCTCGCCTCGTAACGCTGTCCCCATGTCGAGACACAGCCGCAGCCTCAGTCAGCGCCCGCGCCGTCGCTTCTCTGCCGACCTGTTGCCGCTGTTGCTCGTGTTGGTGCCGATCGTGCACTGTGCTCTCAGGCCGCCGAAGCCGTGAGTGGATGCCCAGTTGATGGCTGCCCGTGCGGCGGCCGATGTGAGTCGGTTGGCTTGGGCGGCAGCGGACTTTCAGCGGCAGCATGGGCGCTGGCCTCTGCCGGATCAGCTGCCGGCGGCCGACCCCGACCTACCTCGCTGCGACTTGTGGCGGCACGAGTTTCGTTTCGAGGCGACGCCGGGGTGCTTCCTGGTGCGCTGTGCTGGCATCGACGGTGCCTTTGACTCGTCGGACGACATCGTGTGCAGCGCCGCGGACGCTCCGATGGAGGTGACGAGTCTGCCCGCCAGGTGACCGTCGCGTTGAGAAGCGACGGCTAGACGCTCGGGGAAAAGGAGTTGACGGTCGTTCGCATGGCAGCTGCGGACGCGAGCAACGCCACTCGCGCGAAGGCGAGTGTGCCGTTTTGTACCGTACCGAGGCGGAAGTCTCCGCCCGACCGGGTTGATCGACTAGCCAAGTGGGGTAACCTGTCTCGGCCTGCAGGGCCCTGGGAACCACTCAGAGTCCGCCCCGCCCCCCAAGTCCCACGTCTCCGTCGACAGAGGTACCAGTGCGTATTCCACTCTCCCCGCTTTCCATGGCCTCCCTGCTGGCGTGCACCATCGCGCCGGCCCTGCCCGCACAGTGGGTGACCTTCCAGAACGAGACCTCCACGCGGCTCGTCGCTGCCGCCAGCCTAGGGTCGGCCGACACGCAAGAAAAGGACTACGCCTGGGCCGACTTCGACCAGGACGGCGACATCGACTTGGTCGTCGTGCGGAAGCAACCCTTCACGACTACCGGCAGATATCCGAACGTGCTGTTCATGAACGAGAACGGCGTGCTCACTGACCGCACCGCAGCCCTCGCCAGCGCGTCGACGGTGCCTGGCAGCCAAGGCATGCTCGATTCCACCAATGACCGCGACGTGGTCGCGGTCGACGTCAATGGCGATGGCTGGATCGACCTCGTCACGGCCACGACGCTGTCGACGGGCCAGCCTCAGTACATCCGCGTGCCCCGCGTCTACATCAACCGCGGCAACAACGCCGGTGGCACTTGGCTCGGCTTCCTCTTCGACGATGCGCTGCGCATCAACGACATGCAGTCGGGCGCCAGTTGGAATGGGGAGCACCGCTTCTGCTCGGTGGCCGCTGGCGACATCGACCTCGATGGCGACATGGACCTCTACTTCGGCGACTACCAACAAGGTGGCAACCGCACCATCGACGTCGACGACCGCCTGCTGCTCAACGACGGCACGGGCTACTTCACGGACGTCTCGACGTCGCGCATGAGCTACCAGATGCTCGAGTCGTCGTTCGCTATGAAGGTCGCGATGGTCGACATGAACCTCGACGGCAAGGTCGACATCCTCAAGGACGACGCGCTGAACGCGCCGCAGGGCGTTTCGATCAGCTACAACAACGGCGCGAGCCCGGGCTTCTTCAGCACCTACCAGACGGCGTACGGCAATGCACCGTACCACTTCGCCGTGGGAGACCTGAACAACGACACCTTGCCGGACATGATCTTCAGTGACGACGGCCAGGACCGTTACCAGATGCATGCCGGCGTCTCGGGTGGGCTCGCGACCTTCGGCGGCACCGCTTCGTTCTCGTACGCGGGCGGTGGTTCGGACGACGGTTTCGGTGGCAACAACCTCATCGCCGACCTCAACAACGACGGCTGGAAGGATGCGATCATCGCGGATGTCGACGTCGACATCTCGGGCTGCAGCCGCCGCTGCCACATCTTCCGCAACCTCGGCAATGCGCCCAACGTCACGCTGCAGGAGCAGATCGTCAGCGGCCAGGTCGTGGGCGGCATCCCGACGAGTTCGCTGACCGGCACCTTCGATGTCGCCGTGTTCGACATCAACGGCGATGGCTGGAACGACATGGTCATCGGCCGTTGCACCGGCACTCAGGTTTGGATCAACCAGCCGCCGTCGGGTGTTTCGTTCAGCTACCCACAGGGGCTCCCGTCGTTCATCTCGCCCGGGCAAGTACGGCGCGAACATCCTGCGCCTGATCGACGGACAAAAAAGCTTCGGCAAGATTTTTGACCAGTTTCGCGCCAGCTGGCAGGGCCAGGC
>JBDSBS010000426.1:0-2744 GCA_039921435.1 Planctomycetota bacterium
ATGCGCCAGCAACCCGAGACGGCCAAGGGCACGATCTTCGTCACGCTCGAAGACGAGACCGGCAGCATCAACATCATCGTCTGGCGCCACGTGCGTGAGCGCCAGCGCACGGCGCTGCTACGCTCACGCTTGCTTGCGGTGGCCGGGCAATGGCAGAGCAAGGACGGCAGCACGCACCTGATCGCGCGGCGGCTGGTCGACATGACGCCGTGGCTGGGCAGCCTGGCCACCAGCTCGCGGGACTTCCACTGAGCGCGTCAACTTGCCGTGAGAAAAGCATGCAACCCGCCGAAACCCCCACGGCGTGTTCCGCGTGAGCGCTACCGCACAAAACCCTAAACCAGGGATGTGAAAGAGTCCCGCAGAGGTGGATGGCCCTGCTGCGCGCGAGTGAAAATGTTCGAACGTCTCTGGGCTTGTAGGCAACGGAAAAATATGATCTCGAGCGGACAGAAGAAGCAGACCGGTTTGGTGCTGGTGACGATGGTCGCCGTCGTCGCGGTACTGCACTTCGCCGAAGACGTGCTGGTGCCCGTGGCCCTGGCGATGATGATGGCGTTCCTGCTGGCCCCGCTGGTGACCCGCGTCGAACGCTGGGGCGCCAACCGAACCGTCGCAGTGGCGCTGACGACACTGATCGCCTTCGCCTTGCTCGGCGCGTTGGTCTACACGGTCGCGCAGCAGTTTCTCGGGCTTGTCGAAGACCTTCCGTCGTATCGCGACAACCTGCTCGCCAAGATCAGATCCTTGTCGGGCGGAGCCGAAGGCGGTGCCATCGACCGAAGCGTCGAGACCGTCAAGGAACTCTCCGACGAGCTCCAGAAAAGTTCGCCCGGCAAAGCCGCGGCACCCGACATCGCAAAGGTGCAGATCGTCGAGCCGCCGCCCAATGTTACGCAGGTCTTGCGCGGACTTTTCGGACCACTGGTCGGACCGGTGTCCACCGCCGCGCTCGTGGTCGTGTTCGTGATCTTCATGCTGCTGCAACGCGAAGACCTGCGGGATCGCCTGGTGCGTCTTCTTGGCGCCGGTGAGATGTACACCACGGTGACGGCGCTCGAAGACGCGGCGCAGCGCGTCAGCCGTTACCTGCTGATGCAGACCCTCATCAACATGATCCAGGGTACGGTGGTCGCCGCCGGGCTCTACCTGATCGGCGTTCCCGATGCATTGTTGTGGGGTGCGCTGACGATCGTGCTCCGCTTCATTCCCTATCTGGGGCCGCTCATTGCCGCGGTGGGGCCGGTCACGCTGTCGCTCGCGTTCTTTCCCGGCTGGGTCGAGCCGCTGATGGTGCTCGGTCTGATCCTGATACTGGAATTGATCAGCAACAACGTGCTGGAGCCGCGGCTTTACGGGTCGAGCGTCGGCGTGTCGTCGTTCGCGCTGATCGTCGCGGCGGTGTTCTGGACTTGGCTGTGGGGCACCGCCGGTCTCTTTCTCGCCACGCCGCTGACGGTCTGCTTGGCGGTGATGGGCAAATACATTCCGCAGCTCGAGTTCGTCAGCATCATCCTCAGCGACCAGCCGGTGCTCGAGCCGCGCGAGCGGTTCTACGAGCGCCTGCTCGCCAACGATTTAGAGGAGGCGCATGACATGATCGACGACGCCGTGCAGAAGACCTCGCTGCTCGAAGTCCTCGACCAGATCGTGCTGCCTGGGCTGCGTTTTGCCGAGCAGGACCATGAGCGTGGAGCCATCGACGCGGCCAAGCGCAGCGTCCTGATCGAGCAGGTCGCCCAACTGGTGGAATCTCTGCCCAGTCCGCCTGCGCCGTCGGCTGATCTCGCTGCCGATGCCAAGTCCACTCCCCGGCCCGGCGCAGCGCTGATTGAGGCCGAGGAGCCGGCTCTACGGATGTCGGTGCTGTGTCTTCCGGCGGCCGACCCCGCCGACGAGCTGGCCGCGCAGCTGCTCGCGCGCGTGTTGCTTCCAGCCGAGTTCAGCTCCGAAGTGCTGGCTGCGGCCACGTTGAAGGGCGAGATGCTGGAACATGTGGCGCAAACCCAGTCGGACGTCATCTTCATCTCCGCCATGCCGCCGGCGGCGCTGGTCCACGCCCGTTATCTTTGCAAGAAACTGCGCAACCGCTTTGTCGATGTGCCTATCGTGGTCGGCCTGTGGGACGCACAGGGCGACCTGCAAAAGGCGACCGAGCGGCTGGCTGCGGTCGGCGCCAGCAAGGTCATCAACAGCGCTGCCGGTGCCGTCGAGGAACTCTCGCGACTGCGCCAATCCGTGGTGCAGGGCGTTCGCAACAAGCCGGCGGAGCCGACTTCGGCGGGCCAAGCAACGGGCTGATCGCGCCGTGCGATATCGGCCCCGCGGACCAAGAGACGCGGACCTACATGCCAACCGCCCGTGCGTGCTTCACCGTCGGCCGCGTTCGGCCTGGGCTTGCGCCAGTGCCGCGTCGAGGTCGACTTCGGTGATGCCCTTCAGTGCACAGAAGTTGGCCTTGCTCAACGGGCTCGCGTCGTAGCTGCGCAGCAGCAGCGCACGCTCGCGCTGCGCCGGGTCGACGGGCAACGGCACCGCAGGCGCCGCGGCCGCGGGCTGGGGCGGTCGGCCGATGCGGTCGGGGCGTTCGCGGCGGTCCCCGCGCTCGCCGCGATTGCCGCGATCGCCCCGATCGTGGCGATCATCGCGCGGTGGCCGCTGCGGCTGCCCCGGACGCGCCGAAGTCGGAGGTCGATCGCCGCGTGCAGGCGACCGGTCAGGGCCTGGATCCCGCCGCGGCTCGC
>JBDSBS010000427.1:0-6548 GCA_039921435.1 Planctomycetota bacterium
CGCCGCACCGACCCGTGCCCCCGGTACCGCGCCGAATGCGGCTGGGCGTCGATTGCCGCCGCGGCCCGGACGGTGTCGAAGTGACCCCCCTGCGCGCGCAGGAGATCGAACGCGTGACCGCTCAACTGCAGCGCCTGCGGCCCGACGCGGTGGCCATCGGCCTGCTGCATTCACCGGCCAATCCCGCCGACGAAGCCCGTCTCGCGCGCGCCGTGCGCGCGGCGTTGCCCGATGTTCCCGTGACTTGCAGCGCCGAGTTGCTGCCCGCCTACGGCGAATACGAACGGTTCTGCACCGCCATCCTCAACGCCGCCATCGGCCCCGTCGTCGGCGGCTACACGCGGCGCCTGCAAGCTGGCATCGGCCGAGGTCAGCTGCGCCTCTTGCGCAGCAGCCTCGGCATCATGTCGCACGACGAAGCAGCGGCGTTCCCCGCTCGCGCTATGTTCTCCGGCCCAGCGGGCGGCGTGCTGGCGACCATGCAGCTGCAGCGGCGCCTGCGCGTGCCGCGCGCTGCCGCGTTCGACATGGGCGGCACCTCCGCGGATGTCTGCCTCGTCGAAGCCGGTGTCGCGATGCCCGACGCGGGCACGATCGGCGGCCTGCCGCTGCCGTTGCCAACGGTGCCCGTGCACACGGTGGGCTGCGGCGGCGGCAGCATCGCCTACGTCGATGCCGGCGGGGCTCTGCGCGTCGGCCCCAACAGCGCCGGCGCCGATCCAGGCCCAGCCTGCTACGGCAAGGGCAGCGAGCCCACCGTCACCGATGCGCACCTCGTGCTCGGACACCTGGGGCCCGACACGTTGCTGCGCGGCGCCTTCCCCGTCGACGTCGATGCCGCCATGCGGGCCATCGAACGATTGGGGCGGCGCCTGCACCTGACTCCTGCCGCCACGGCGCGCGGCATCCTGACGATCGCGGACGCCACCATGGCTCGCGCCATTCTCGTCATCACCGCAGAACGTGCGATCGATCCGGCAACCGTGCCACTCGTCGTGTACGGCGGTGCCGGCGGCCTGCACGCGGCCGGTCTGATGGCGCGGTTGTCGATGCCGAGCGCCGTGTTGCCACCTCACCCCGGTGCATTCTCCGCGCTCGGCCTGGCACTCGCCGGCGATGCCGTCGACTGCGCCGAGGCTGTGCGCGCGCTCGTCGACCGCCGACGCCTTACGCACCTGTTCGAACTCGGAGCCAAACTGCTGCGTACAGCGAAGTCGATGGCACCGCGCGGTGCGCGAGGCCGGGTCGACGTCGCGGTGCGCTACTGCGGCCAAGGCGCGACCCTGCAGTTGCCGCTGACGCGCGATCTCGCCCACCGCTTTGCGCGCGAACACCAACGGCGCTACGGATTCATTACCGAAGCCGCAATCGAAGTAGTACGTGTCACGGCGCGGGCAGAAACCCCGCCACGGGTTTTCCCTGATATGAACTACCTAGAATCCAGCGCTCGCGCAGTAACCACACGAACGCGGCGAGCACCTGCGGGACGCGCTCTGCTCTCCGTTTTCGACCGCGAACAGTTGCGGCGCGGCGTGATCGGTCCCGCCATCGTAGAAGAGGCAACCGCAACCACATTGATTCCAGCAGGCTACCGAGCGTCGCTCACTCCGTGCGGCCTACGACTCGAAGTGCGCGCGTGACTTGTGCGTTCGCCGCGAAACAACGGGTTGACGACTCGCGTTCTTCGAGCTACTCTTCTCGCGGTTTGACCCGCAGGGGATTGCTCTTGAGGGTTGCGACACAACCAGACTATCGCCTGTCAACGATCACTCCTGCGAGGAGTCGGATAGGCAACGACACATAGCCGGGGGTTGTCCGCAATGGACGTAAAAACTTGACTCTCCTTCTTCCCCTTTTCCCGAAGTTTAACCCCCGGCTTCCTTATCCCGTGACGCTGTGGTCCCACGAAGTGGTCCCAAGACACAGTGGCGCGCGAGAGTGCAACGATAGAAGTGTCGCCATTCGCGGCTGCGGCCGCGACGCGAACTGGACCTGCTGCGTGAAGTGATCTAGGTCTGCTGCGCGAAGCGCACTGGGTCTGCGAATTGAGCCAGGCCGCGAACGGCGCCTCACCCGCGCACGAATCCGGGCGCTACCGACTTGCCGCCGGAGGAGGGTGCGCCTCGGCAACGACTGCGTGCAGAAGCTTCTTGGCCAGTTCGTTCTCGGGTTCGATGTCCAGCAGTCGACTCCAGTCGACCATGGCCCCGGTCAGGTCACCCTGACCGTAGCTGAGCAGAGCGCGCTGATGCAGGAGCCGGGCCAGCCGGACGCGGACCCTGGCATCGCCGGGGAACCGCCGCGCGAGTTCGAGCACATCGGCGACGGGCTGTTCGAGTTGCCCCCGTCCGAGCATCATCTCGACGGCGACCAACGCAAGCCCCACGGCATCCGGGGCAGCGCGAGCGCCGGCGGATGCAGCGTCCGGCTCCGTGACCGCGCTCTCGGGCACCGACTCGTGCGCTGCCGCGATCCCTACGGGAACCTCGCTGCACTCGGGCGCGACCTGACAGGTGGGCGCTGGCGCGACGGTGGGCTCTAGCGCGACGGTAGGCGCTGGCGCAACTGTGGTCGCTGGCGCAACTGTGGTCGCTGGCGCAACGGCGGTCATCGGCGGTGTGACCGGCTGCGGCTTCGCACTCTCGAGGTAGACGTCGCTGCCTGGCCGTCGCAGCCACGTCGCGCGCGCCTGTTGCAAGAACGCCGTCGACTCGCCGAGCTGACCGCGAGAGCGCAACTCGAGTCCGTCGAACAGCAATGCGTTGGTGCGCAGAATGCGCAGTTCCACGCTTCGCGCCGCAGCTTGCACCTCGGCGTAGCGCGGGTGCGAGGGCGGTACGCTCTCATAGGCGAGCAAAGCACCGACGAGGTCGTTCTGCCGCAGCGCCACGCGCGCCGCGCGAAGGGCGTCGGACGATGGAGTCGCACAGGCGCCGAACGCCAGGCACAGAACTGCGGCCCCCGCCCACTTCACGGCGCTTCCTCGTGCTGCGTTTCGTCGAGCATCACCTCGAGTTCGCAGCCATCATCCGCCATCGCAGTCTCTTCATCGTCGCACTGCTCGGCCGCCGCAGTGCGCCAAGGCATGCTGCCGGCTGGCACGATCATCACCGGGCGATCGCTGCTGGTCGCCGGCGGATCCTTCTCGATCTCCTCTACCAACAGGTCGAGCAACCACGGATCGAACACCTCGCCGCGCGCGCGACCGAGTTGCTCCAGGGCTTCGCGCCACTCGAGCGGCTGCTCGGCCAGGCAGGTGAGCAGCAGGTCGAAGCTCGAGGCGATCGCGACGATGCGCGAGCCCAGCGGAATGCGATCGCCGCGCAGCCCCTCGGGCAACCCCATGCCGTCGTAGCGTTCGAGTTGGTGGCGCACAATGCGTGCAACGCGCCGCAGGCCTGGCAAGCACTCGAGCTGCTCGGCCGCTCGCACCGGGTGGTGCCGTAGTGACTGAGACTCCATCTCGGTCAGCGCACCTTGCTTCTGCAACACCGAGGCGCGCACCCACGCCTTGCCGAGGTCGATCAAGCGACAGGCGCGATCGAGTTCACTGCGATCGGCCGCGAGCAACTGCAGGCGTTCGGCCATACGCGCGGCGTAGGCCGCCGTGCGCTCGCCGTGCCCCGGTGGAATCAGGCGACGGCTCTCGAGGCCCTCGACGACCTGCAGCGCCATCGCGACGTAGCCATCACCGACACGCTGCAGCCCTTCTTGCACACCGAGCTCCATCTTGCGCAGCGCCAACCCGAGGTCCTGCAGCTCTCGTTCCGGAGCTTCGGCCCCGACGCCCCCGACTTCGCCGACCGAGAGTCGGATCAGCGCGTCGGTCGCGCCGCGCACGCGCGCCGACCAGTGTTGGCCCATGATGGCGACGACGACGACCAGGGTCAGACAGCTCAACCAGGCGAGGCCGAACCACGTGAAGTCGAAACCCGATGTCGCCGGCGAGACCTCACACTGCAGGCGGACCTCACCGATGTGTTCGCCGCCGAAGCGGATCGGCGCCAGGCTCTCGCGCACGGAGACGCCGTCGAGTCGCTGGCTCGTGCGCTGGAACGCACCGCTCGCGGCCAACAAGCCGAGTTGTCGTTCGCCGAGTATCAACGCGGTGTCCAGCACGACGCGACCGCCGCGCTCGAGCAATAGCGCGCGCCCGCCGGTTTGATCGCGAACGACCGCGGCCAGAACCGACAGGCGCATGAGGTCGTTCCGTTCGAGCAGCGGTGCCGCACGCTCCGCGAAGGCGACAGCGAGCTTGTGCTCGCTGGCAGCCTGGTGGCGGCTCTGATTTCGATCCTCGCGATCGGCACCGAGCAACCCGAGCACAAGGGCGACGAAGAACGTGCCGACGGACAGCGCCACGGTCAGGCGCCGCGTCAGCGACCAACCTCGAGCCCTGCGTTCGGTTCGTGGAAGCATTGCCGACAGCTATCGGCACGAAACAGGTGGCGCCTGAGCGCCCCCCTGGGCCGGCGCGATGGCATCGGCAACATAGACCTCGTCACACTGCCGGATGAGACAACCGCCGGATGACACTCGGCAAGTGCTGCCGGCGAGGCGAGCCCGACCCCGGCGCCAGCGCTAGCGGAGCGCTTCGAGGCTCTCGACGTGCAGTTGGTAGACGTCGACGCAGTAGCCGTCCATCACCGTCGCTTCGACCTTGAAGGTCCCGATCAACTTGAGCGGGTCGAAGAAGTAGTCCGTTGTCTTTCCCTTCGGCATGACCACGCGCACGATGCCGTGGATGTCCGGCGGCTGGCCGTAGCAACACGACCACAGGGACTGCACGAGCAGGAACTCCTTGATGTTCTGCACTTCGTCGATCGGCAGCATGAAGCCCGTCATCAGCACCTTCTTGCCGGACAGGTCCTTGATGCGCTTGGGCATGCCCTTCAGGCCGTCTTCGTAGGGCCACGACGTCAGCTCGTCGAACGGCAGGATCTTGTCGAGACCCGTGATCTTGCCCGCCTTGATCTGGTCGGCGAGCCGCTTCTCGGCCTCCAGCATCTTCTCGGCGCCGCGCATCGCGGCGATGTCAGCCGGGTCGGTGCCGCGCGGCACGGGCGCGTCCTTAGCAGGACGGTCGATGCGGGGTTCGTCGGTCGCCGGCCCGTCGCCAGGCTTGCCAGTTCCGGGCTTGCCAGTTCCAGGCTTGCCGGTGCCATCAGGCTTACTGGGTTCCTGCTTGCCCGGTTCCTGCTTCGGCTTCGGCTCTTGCTTGGGCTCCTGCTTCTTCTCTGGTGCGGGCGTCGGTTTGGCACCGACCTCGGTGGCGACCGGCTTCGTCGCGGGAGCAACTGGGGTCTGGGCGCAGACCCAGGCGGACAAAACCAATACGGACAACAACAGCTTCATGACGACTCCTGGCGGCCGGAGGGGGGCAAACGACGACGGCGGAGCATGGTATACGACCATCGACAGGCAAGCGGGCAATTGTCGATTTCGGCAGGCGCCGGCTCGCCCAGCAACACTGCGCTTGCCTTCCGCAGTCCCAGTCAGCAGTTCGGCTCAGTAGTTCTGCGCCAAGTTGTCGGCAACCTGGGTCATCGACCCCTTCACGGCAGGCAGCAGGCCGGCCATGGCACCGACACCGGTGACACCGAGCACGAGCCACAGCTCCCACGCGTGGAACTGCTGCCACTCGAGGTAGACGCCGGTCATGTCCTCGACGGTGTTGCGCAGCGCCAGCTGTGCGAGGTGGCACACCGCGATGCCGAGCACCGCACCGAACAGGGATAAGAAACCGGCCTCGGCCGTGATGATCGCGAGGATCTGATACCGACGCGCCCCGAGCGACCGCATGATCGCGATCTCGCGGCGGCGCTCGTTCATGGTGTTGTAGATGGCCACCGTGATCGACACGCTGGCGACGAGCAGCACGAGCCAGGCGATGACGGTCAGCACGTCGGCAGCACTGCCGATCTGCTGCAAGAACTTCGGTACGACGTCCTGCGGCCACGCAACCTGAGCATCGGGACGACTGCCAAACTCCCGGCGCAACAGCAGCGTGCCGAAGTGGTCCTTCGGGTCGACCAGGATCGCCGTCAGGCCGATCTGGTTGGCCGCCACCGGCAGGTTCTTGGCATCGTCGGGGTTCCTGCCCGGCGGGATCTCGACGACGAACACACCCGCTTCGTGCCCGTCGATGAGCAGGTGCGTCCCGAGCGGCAGGAAGATCGTCGTGTCGAGCGGCGAGTTGGTCGGCGCGAGTATGCCGACGACCTCGCACGACGCTTCGGGATGTTCGTGCCAGCCGAACTCACCCATCTTGCCGTGCACGGGTGTGATCGTGTTGCCCAACGACAGATCGAGGGTGCGCGCCACGCGCGACCCCACCACGGCCTGGCGCCACTCCTTGCGCAGCGGCGGGCGCGGCGGCGGGGTTGCCTCGCCAGCGCGGCGCCCGTTCTCGTAGGCTGCCAGTTCCTCGGCCATCGCCAGCAGATCGTCGAAACTGAACTGGAACGGCCCGCCCTGGGCGAACACCAGCGGCTGGCGCTGCCATTCGTACTTCGAGAACATCTCGTCGATCGTCGCGACGACCGGGA
>JBDSBS010000428.1:0-10838 GCA_039921435.1 Planctomycetota bacterium
GCGACGAGGGCTTCGATCAGCGTGAAGCCAGACTGTCCCGTCGCGGTTGGGCCAGTCGCGGTTGGGCCAGTCGAGATTGGGCCAGTCGAGGGCATGCCAGTCGAGTGTCGTTGCGAAGGTTGCATGATCAGAAGGCGGCTTCCGTGGGGGTCGTCAATTGGATCGCCTCGCCCTTCTCGGACCGTTCGATGTCGAGGCGGCCGCTGAGGCCCTGGATCGACATCGACCAGACCATGGTCGGATCGCTCTCGAGCTTCATGATCACGACCTGGTCGCCCGTGAACCCGTACTCGTCGAAGACGAGCTTGTAGATGCCCTCGTGGGCAAGGCCCGCCTTGGCGTCGCCAGCGCCGTTGAAGACGACGTCCTGCTCGAGTGCTTGCCAGTCCTCGGGCTGTTCTTCGAGTGTGCTCACGTCCTGATCGCGCGTCAGCTTCTGTTCCGGTGGATAGACGATGCGCCACCGCGCGCGGCGCAGGTCGAACTCCATGGCCATGCGCTTGCCCTGGATCCTGGCCTCCGAGCGCACCCAGTCGAGCGTGCGCATGATGCGCTTGCCGCTGCCCTCGAGTCGGGCTTCGGGCACGAAGGCGCCGAGGTTCGGCACGACGATCGCGAAGACCAACGCGATGATGGTCATCGTGACCAACAGCTCCATGAGCGTGAAGCCGCTCTGGGTCGCCATGATCGACCGCGGTTGCACGGGAGCATCGTCACAGGGCCGGTTCACGGTAAGGCTCGCTACTTGTCCTTCTTCATCTTGCTCGAGATGTCGTCGTCGGTGTTCTCGTTGCCGTCGGGGCCCATGCTGATGACCTCGAACTCGCGCGGCGTGTCACCTTCGCGCAAGATGTAGTCGTGGTCCCAGGGATCCTTCGGCAGGTTCTCGATCTCGCTGCGGCCGCGTTCGTCCTTGGTGGCAATCGTCTCCAGGGACTCGGGCAACTTGCCGTTCTTGGCGCGGTACGAGGTCACGGCGTCGTGGATGATCTTGATGTCGGCCTTGGCCTTGGTCTCGCGGGCTTCGTCGCTGGCGCCGATGACGTTGGTGGCGACCATAGTCGCGAGCAGGCCGAGGATCACGATCACGACCATGATCTCGACTAGGGTGAAGCCGGCTTCGGCTGGGCGGGTGCAGGCTGAGCTGGGCGTTGGGTTCATGGACATGCTCTCGGAATCATCTGCTCTCGGAATCAGTTGCGAAGTCTACCTGATCCGGCATCGGATCGGCGCGGCGGAACTGATGTGAGACGGCGGCCGAGACGGATCCTTCCCGAGGGGTCGGTGCGCCATGGCATCGGGGGACTGGCAGCGCGATGATGCAGAGCTGCCATGCGGTTCCTCACGAGCCTCGTCGCGGCTTTCGCCGCGGTTCTCTCTCTGCCTTCCCAGCAGGTTCTTTCGCCCGAGGGCTTGCTGGCCTTGAAGCGCGTGTCCGAGCTGGCCCTGAGCCCGGATGGGAGCCACCTGCTCTTCACCGTGCGCACGGTCGACCTGGCCGAGAACCGCAGCGTTGCCAAGGTGTACGACCTGCCCACTGGACGGGCTGGGGCCACCCCATCTGCCGTGGCGGATGGCTCTTCGCCGGTCTGGCTACCCGGCGGCGCTGCCTACGCGTTCGTCACCAAAGCCGGCATCACGAGCCAACCGCTGCTGGATGGCCCGCTGGTGCAGATTCCCGTGACCGGCGGCGTGGAGAACCTGTTGTGGTCGCCCAACGGCGAGAACTTCAGCTACACGCAAACGGTCAAGGTCGACGCCACGGTCACGGAAGCGCACCCGGACTTGCCCAAGGCCAACGCGCGCGCCTACGACGACCTTATGGTCCGGCACTGGGACCAGTGGAACGACGGCACTTACAGCCATCTCTTCGTGCAGCCCTACACGGGCGGTGGGCCCGCGCGCGATCTCATGGCCGGCGAACGCGTGCACACGCCGCTGCCACCGTTCGGCGGCGTCGAGCAGATCGCCTGGTCGCCCGACGGCAACGAACTGTGCTACACGGCGCGGCGCGTGCCAAACCCCGAGGCCAGCACCGACAGCAGCCTCTGGGTCGTGCCGGTCGGCGGCGGCGAGGCCCGCAACCTGACCGAAGGCATGCCGGGCTACGACCAGGATCCCGTCTACTCGCCCGACGGTCGCTGGATCGCGTTTGGCAGCATGGCCCGGTCGGGGTTCGAGTCCGACCGCCTGCGGCTCGTGCTACACGATCGTGCGAGCAACAAGAACGTCGAGGTGCTGCCCGACTTCGATGCTTCGGTGCACGACGTGCGCTGGACCGCCGACAGCAAGCGTCTGTTCTTCACCGTCGAGACGGAAGGCACGACGCAGCTCTACACGACGTCGCTCGAAGAGCACAAGGCCACCGCTGCGACGGACGCGACTGCCGTCACGAAGGGTCGTCACGCGCTGTCGGACCTGCAGGTGGCACCCGACGGCAAGACCGTCTACGCGCTGCGCACGACGATGGAACGTCCCGCAGACGTCGTGCGCATCGACACCGCAACGGGCGCCATCGTGGCACTCACGGACTTCAACAGCCCAGCCTACGCCGGCCTCTCGTTGCCTGCCGTCGACGCCGAGTGGTTCGAGGCGACCGACGGCAAGAAGATCCACGCTTGGATCGTCAAGCCGCCGGGCTTCGACCCGCAGAAGAAGTACCCGTTCCTGCTCTACTGCCAGGGCGGCCCACAATCGATGATCGGGCAGGGCTTCTCGTTCCGCTGGAACTTCCACCTCATGGCGGCGAAGGGCTACGTCATAGCAGCGGTCAATCGCCGCGGCCTGCCGGGCTTCGGCCAGGCGTGGAACGACCAGATCTCGCGCGACTGGGGCGGCCAGGCGATGCAGGATCTGCTCACAGTCTGCGACGCGATGCAGAATCGCCCCTACATCGATCGCGACCGCACCGCGGCCGTGGGCGCATCGTTTGGCGGGTTCACGGTCTACTGGCTCATGGGCAACGGCGGCGATCGCTTCGCCTGCATGATCTCGCACTGCGGCGTGTTCAACCTCGAGAGCATGTACCTGGCAACGGAAGAACTCTTCTTCGTCAATTGGGACATCGGTGGGCCGTTCTGGGCTTCGGAAGAGGTGGCTGCTGCCTACCGCCGCTTCTCGCCGCACCGCTACGTGCAGAATTGGAAGACGCCGCTGCTCGTCATCGAGGGGGAACGTGACTACCGCGTGCCCTACGACCAGGGCTTGCAGGCGTTCACAGCGGCCCAGCTGCGAGGTGTGACGAGTCGGTTGTTGGTGTTCCCCGACGAGGGCCACTGGATCCAACAACCGCAGAACGGGGTGCTCTGGCAGCGCGAGTTCTTCGCCTGGCTCGACCGCTTCTGTGGCGACAAGGCCAAGGACAGTGCTACCAAGGACAGTGCCACCAAGGACAGTGCCACCAAGGACAGTGCCACCAAGGGCAGTGCCACCAAGGGCAGTGCCACCAAGGGCAGTGCCACCAAGGGCAAGGCGGACAAGTGAAGCGCTGCGCCGTCGCTCTGGCAGGGCTCGCGGCGGCCTGTGCGGTGTCGCCGAGTTGGCAGACGGAGCTGCAGCCCGCCCTTGCATCGGCGCGCGAGGACGCCTGCGACCTCGTCGTCTACTTCGCCCTGCCGGGCCGCGAAGCGAGCGACCGTATGCAGGCGTCGTTGGCGGACCCGATCGTCGGCGAGGCGTTGCGGGCGGGGAACTTCGCCGCGGTCATTGCCGATGGTTCGGAGCGGGAACGGCTCTACGCGACGTGGATCGGGGGTGGTGAAGGCATGGGCATAGCCGTGCTCAACGCGACTGGCCGCGTCTATGCGGCCCGCCCTGGCCCGCAGGACCCGCCCGAACTGGCCGCGTTCCTGCGTCTGTGCGCCGCCTCGCGCGAGGATCTGGCGGCCCTGCGCTTCGCCGTCTCCCAGGCCGACGCACGGCCGCTGCTGCGTCACATGCTCGGTTGCCTTCTGCTGAAGCTCGGTTGCCGCACGCAGTCCGAACCGATGCTGCTTGACGCCGCCACTGCAGGGGTCGCCGATGCGCGACATTGTCTGGCCCGCCTGTACGCGCTCGACGGCAACGTGACGTCGGCGCGTCGTTGGCTCGCAAGCGCGCCCAAGACCCCGGAGGCACAGGTGACCGAAGGCTACGTGCTGTTCAAGGAGCGCAAGCACGTCGAAGCGGTCGCGGCATTCGAGGCGGCGCTGGCTACCGGCAAGCTTCGGGAAGATCGACAGCGCGCACTGCTCTACCTCGGCAAATCGCTGCACGAGAACAAGCAGGACGACCGCGCCATGCCGCTGCTGCAGGCACTCGCAGCGGAGGGCACCGGCAGCACGTTCGAAGCGGCGGCTGCGCACACGCTCGGGCACTTGCGGGATGCGCAGCACGAGCACGCGCACTGACGGTCCAGGCCGCGAAACACCCCGTGGTAGCGAACTCACGCGTGAGGCCTCTCGCCCCGCAGGCGCTGCGCATCGAAGCCGTGACGCGCTCCACATCCGCCCCATGGCGGCCAATGGTGAAGGCCCGTTGCGCAGGCCAGCAAAGGCTGGATCCGGTTGGCTAGCCGCCGTTCCGGCCGCCGCCGCCACCTTGGCCGCCACCTTGGCCACCACCACCACCCTGACTTCGGTCACCGAGGCGTCGCGCATCCGCGGGTCGCTCCGGCAGCTTCGCCTTCTCGAGCAGTTCCTTCTCCTTGGCGAGCAGCTTCTGCTCTTCGGCGCCGATGGCCTTGAGGTCCTTCTCGGCGTCGGCGTGTTTGCCCTTGTCGGCCCCGGCCTTGGTCATTTTCTCCGTCGCCAACTTCTTCTTGTTCAGTAGCTGCTCGAGGTCGCGCACGAAGCCCCCGTATTCCTTGGCGAACGCGGCGAGCGATGGCTTGATGACACCCTGTGCGGCCCGCTCGAGCTGCTTTTCGAGTGCATTGCCGGCGGCCTTGTAGCCGGTCATCGACACTTCGCCGGGCTTGCCATCCTTGTCGAACACGACGAAGAGTGGTGCCTGCTTGGCGTATTTCGTCTTGAGCGCTTCGTCCTTGGCGAGGTCGATGCTACCGCAGTGGAAGCACCGCAGTTGGATGCCCATCTCGTCGGCGGCAAACAAGGTGCGCTCAAACCCTTCGCGAACGTCTTTGTCGTCGGCGCTGTTGTAGAGGTAGAGCACGGTCGCTTGGTTGGCTGCCCCGGCCGCGCGCACGAGATCGCACGTGGCGAGGTCGGCGACCTTGTCGCCGTCGGTGGTGGGAGCGTTGGTGTCGGTGAAATAGGTGCCGATGCGGTTCTGGATCTCCTCGGCGCGATTGCGGCCGCGGCCGCCGCCTTGGGCAAGTGAGATGTCAGCCAGCAGAACGGTTGCCGCGAGGCTGAGAAGCGCAACGATTTGGATCCGCATGTTCGACTCCGGAAAGTGCTCGGGGGCGTTGGGCACGAGGCGAAGATCATCACCTGCCGAGGCTCGGCGTGCGAACTGCCCGTGCACCACTTTGGTACCAGGCGCGGACTCCATGGCCGTGCGTTGCGCGTTTTGGAGCGGCGAGCAGGGCGCGAGCACGGGCGCCGACGGCCATGCGCCGGCAGCACGGCGAGTTTCATTCCGCCGGAACCCTCGTCGCGCTACAAGGTGGAACCCGCGGTCCCGGGATCCCGCGGCCGCACCCCCGACCATGCGCACCCTCGTCATCGTGAGCTCGTTGGCTCTTCCCGTTCTCGGCCAGGACAGCAAACCCATGCCCGCGACGTCACCGGCACAGATCGTTCTCGGCGAAGGTGCTCACCGCTACGAGTGGGTGGCTGGTTGGGGTCGCACGGCCGATGGCAAAGACCTTGGCAACACGCACGGGTGCCTCGTCGTCGACAAGTCGGGCAACATCCTCGCCAACACCGACACCGAAGCTGCCGTCGTCGTGTTCTCACCCGAGGGCAAGCTGCAGCGTTCGTGGGGCAAGGAGTTCCAAGGCGGGCTGCACGGCATGTGCTTGCGCACCGAAGACGGCAAGGAAGTGCTCTACCTCGCGCACACACGCCGCC
Source organism: Planctomycetota bacterium (assembly GCA_039921435.1). Classification (GTDB taxonomy): domain Bacteria; phylum Planctomycetota; class UBA1135; order UBA1135; family UBA2386; genus DASVAL01. The sequence goes on from JBDSBS010000428.1 coordinate 6,015, forward strand.
ACGAAGTCGTCAAGACGACGATCGACGGCACCGTGCTGTGGGCGCTCGGCTGGCCCGAGGCGTCGGGTGTCTACGAGAAGCAGGAGCAGTTCAACCCGACGGCGGTGGCGGTTGCGCCCGATGGCCGCATCTTCGTCGCCGATGGCTATGGGCGTTCGTGGGTGCACCTGTACGACAAGGATCGCAACTACGTGAAGTCGTTCGGCGGACCCGGCAACGAGCCCGGCAAGATGCAGACGCCGCACGGGCTCTGGCTCGACGCGCGCGGCAAAGAACCGCTGTTGCTCGTCTGCGACCGCGAGAACCACCGGCTGCAGTGGTTCGCGATGGACGGCACGTTCGTTCGGCTCATGGATCAAGACCTGCGCCGGCCCTGCAACGTCGCACCGCTGCTCGACGGCGGCCTCGTCGTCGCCGACCTCGCTGGCCGGATCACCGTGCTCGACAAGGACGATCGACTCGTCGTGCACCTCGGCGACAACCCCGAGCCCAAGTTGCGCGCGCAGAACGGCGTGCCGCGTGAGAAGTGGCAGGACGGCGTGTTCTTGTCGCCGCACGGCATCTGCGTCGACTCGCACGGCGATGTCTACGTCATGGATTGGAACTCGCTCGGCCGCTTGTCCAAGCTCAGATTGCTGCCGGTGCCAGCGAAGAAGGGCTGATGCGGCGGGGACTCGTCGTGCTCGCGGTGCTGTTGCCGGGCCTCGCGTTCGGCGTGCTCTGGCTCTCGCCGCACGGCGAACTCCCAGCACCACTCGCGGCTGCGCGCGCAGGCGAGCGCGAACGTGACGATGTCGAGACCGCGACGGCGATGGCGGCATACCTGGGCGAGCCCAGGCTGGAACGGACGCTCGTGGCCGAACCCCGGGCGCAGAGTGACGTTCTCGCCGAGGCGGCAGATGAACCACAAGTCCGGCGGTGGATCAAGGACCTGCGCCATGACGACATCCGCTGGAATGCGAGCGCTGGGAGCACGGCGCTCGAACGGCTCGGCAAGGGGCCGATACCCGCTCTGGAAGCGGCGCTTCGTTCGCTGGATCTGCAGCAACGACAGCTCGCGGCGCAGGTCTTGCGTCGGCGTTGTTCGCGCGATGGCGACACGCCCTCGGCCGATCTGCTGCGCGTCTCTATCGAAGGGCTGTCGAGTGACATCTGCCAGCAACTGCGTGCGCTGGAATACGGCGTCGTCTCGGCGAGTGCGCGGTTCATCGTGCAGCACGCCGAGCTCGCCCAAGTGCCGCTGCGGGTGGGGCTCGGGTCGGGCGATGGCCAACAGCGGTTCCTGTGTGCCTTCCTGCTGGCTTCGGCGGGACTCACCGACGACTACGGAGTCGTGGCGCGCGAACTGGTGCAGCACCTTGCGGACAACCAGATCGGTGGCGATGCACTGATGGCCGTGTATGGGCTCTACCGGCTCGGCGCAGCGGCGCTGCCGATCGTTCGTCTGTGGCGGCCGCACGTCGACGCGCAGGCACGTTCGCTGCTCGACCTCGTCGAGATGGACTTGCGGCAGCCACCGAAAGACCGCAGTGCTTTGTACGAGCGGGGCCGCTTGCACCGCGTCACCGGCATCTACCACGATCCGGCGATCGAGTTCGATGTCGCACGGTCGCCGGTGGCCAGTTTCGCGGAGCGATGATGAGCCTCTGGTGCGCAGAATCGTGAACGCCGTCCACGATTCTGCGAGCGAGAGACCCACAGGGGTTCCAGGCGAAGCCCGGGTTGGGAGATAGGAGAGCGCGGGGCTGCGTGACCAGCTCGTGTTTGCAGAGCACGGGGGCACGCTCTCTGGGCGCGATGGGATGTTCTACGTTGGCTCCCCGCTGGTGGCGTTGTCCCAAATGTCGGCTTCGCCCAGGAACATCCTCGCTCCCATGACCCGCAGCGGTTCATTGAGCAACTCGGTAACTGGGGTCCACGTACCGTCGCCGCCGATCGGTTGCGTCCAAACCGCCAGGCCCGGATTGAAGTAGTAGATGCCGTGGCGGCGGCGTTGGAACAGGTGGCGCGACCGGCCGCCGGGCGCTTCGATTTCGTTCTTGGCAAGCAGCGCCGACAAGTACGGACGCCTCTGGCGGTAGTCCGCCGCCACGTTCGGCGGGAAGAGCTCGACGATCTCCACGAGGTCGGGCGCTGTCAGGCCGAGGATCCGCAACGTGCGGGAGATGGGGCGCCAGCCACGCCGACTCCGTGATGTAGGCGACGCGACCTGGCACGGCGCGCAACTTCTGCAGCAGCAGAGCGGTCTTGCCGCTGCCCGCCGAACCGACGATCACCAGCGGCGGGCGGCGGCGCAGTACTTCGTCCTGGACGTCGTCGAACGACAGCGGCTTCCCGAGCATCGCGAACGTCGTCCGCGTCGGATGTAGGTACTTGATCGGTGCGGCGGCAACCGCCTCCGGACGATCCACTGCCTCGATTCGGCTCTCGTCGATGCGGGCGCCGCGCAGGAAGCGCGACTTGTCATACTCGTGATTCGGCAGGATCTCGAGGGCCAGCGCGGCGCGCTGCCCCTGGCACTCCACGAACTGCAGCACGAGCCGGGCCCGGTCACTCAGTTTTGCCCGGTAGTAGCCACCGACGGCCAACTTCTTCAGGTCGATTGCGCCGAGGTCGTCGCGTTCACACGCCGCTCATACCCGGTCCAACTGGGCTGACAGGTCGCCAACCTGAAGACTTTCATAAGTGAGAAGCCGCATCGAGAGATGGTTTCGAGGCCGAGCCGCCGGTCGTCAAGCTCACAATTCGGCGCCGGGCGCGGCGCAATCCGCCAATGGGCCGTCTGCGCAAGTGCTAGCGACCCGCAGGGGCCAACGGTCGCGCGCCCGTGCTGCCCTGCACCGTCGCGGGCTCGCCGCTCAGCGTGATCGTGCCGTGTTGGCCCGTCACCCAGAGGTCGGCGCCAGAGCGGCGCGCGATGCGGCCCTGCGCGGTGTCGCCGTCGGCAGTCGCTGCCGAAGCCAAGCACGCGCTGGGCCGAACGCGCTCGAGCAGAGCCGGCAACGTCGGGTTGGGTCGGCCGTGGTGGGGCAGTACGAGCACACAGCTGGGCACGGCCAGACCCTGAGCGATCGCCGCTGCGGTGCCCGGCGCTTCGGCGTCGCCCGTGAGCAGCACGGACGTTGCCCCGACGCGCGCAAGGGTCCACAGGCTCTGGTCGTTGTCGCTGGCGCCGGGCGGCAGCAGCGGAGCTGCGATCCGCAAGTGCGGTTCGGGCTCCAGGGCCTGGCCAGGTCGCAGCAGCGTGACCTCCGTGCCATGTTCGCGCAACGTGCTGTCGAGGGCCGAGCCGCCGAGGCAGCTCGGCAGGACCGCGCGCAGGATCGGCAGGTTCTGCAGCAGTGCTGGCACGCCGTTGTGGTGGTCGGCGTCGCCGTGGGTCACGATCAGCAGGTCGATTTGGCGACGCGTCACGGCGTCGACCATGCGCCGCGCGGCCAAGGACGGATGCTGCAGGCTGCCGCAATCGATCGCGATCTGCTGGCCAAAGGCGGTCTCGACGAGGCAACTCTGGCCGTGCCCGATCGCGAACAGGACCAATCGCGGTTCGCGGCGGCCCGTCAACGGCATGAAGTGCGGCAGGCACAGCAAGAGAGCGGCGATTGCGACCGAGCGTCGGTCGGGGCGGCGCTCGACCACGAATGCGGCGACCAGCGCGGCGAGTAAGAGGGCAACCACACCGGGCGTGACCCAGGCGTGCACGGGCGTGCCGGGCAGCAGGTCGGCCCAGCGCACGATCGCAGCGTAGAGCTCGCACAACCAACCGAGTGGCAAGGCCAGCACATCGCCGAGCGGTGGCACGCAACAACCGAGCACCGCCGCGCCAAGCCCGCCGAGCAGCATGGCGGCGACGAGCGGCGCCAACAGCGGCGTCAGTAGAACGGTCCACGGCGCCAGTTGGCCGAAGAACAGCAGCGTCAGCGGGGCGGTCAGCAGCGTCGCCCAGACCGAGGCCCAGAGCGGTCCGTAGAACCACCGCCAGCCGGGGCTGTCGTCGCCCGTGCGAGCCGCCATCGCCAGACCGAAGACGGCCGCGTAGCTGAGCAGGAAGCTCGGCCCGAGCAGCGCTTCGGGCTGCAAGAGGCAGGTGACCAGGGCCGGCGCGAGCAACCCCGTGGCCAATCCGCACGGGCGGCCGAGATGGGTCGCCACGGCCGCGAGCGCGAAGGTCACGACGGCGCGCAGCACGGGCGGTTCGTTGCCCGTGATCGCGGCGTAGACGAACAGCAGCAGCAGCATCCATGCCGTGCGCAGGCGCCCAGCCGCCAGGCGCCGCCCACGGCCGCGTCCCGTGAGTCCGAGCATGAACGCGAGCATCGCGGCGTGCGCGCCGCTCACGGCCAACAGGTGGCTGAGGCCCGTGGCCCGGTGCGCAGCCGTCATTTCCGCCGAGGTGCGTGTGTCGCGGCCCAGCACGAGAGTGGCGAGAAGGGTGCCGTTCTCGCCGGGCACGAGCCGCAGGATCTGTCGTTCGAATGCGCGCCGAAGCGCACCCGCGCCCCGCCGCAGCGACCACGGTCCCGCGGTCGTGGTCACCGTCGCGGCAATGCCGTGCAGCGGCGCCTGCAGGTCAGGGGCCGCCCGTTCGCCCGAGCGCGCCAGCGCACGCAGATCGTCGCCGGGCAGCACGTCGAGATCTTCGTCGAACTGCACCCGCAGGCGGTGCACGCCGTCGTCGAGCGCGGCCGTGGTCGTGCCGAACTGCGGCGCGCGCACGACGCTCGCCACCGTGCCCGACACCGCGACCGGACCCGGGCGCATGCTGGGCAGCTCGGCACGCTGCACGGGGATCGCGGCCAGCAGTGCGGGCAGCCCACAAAGGCC
>JBDSBS010000429.1:0-5032 GCA_039921435.1 Planctomycetota bacterium
GAAGAACAGCAGCGTCCACTTGCCGTTCTTTTTTGCCTCCGCGAGGCTGTAGCTGCCGAAACCCTTGGTCTTCGGCTCGTAGGTGGTCAGGGTGAACTCGGGCACTTGCTGCCCGACTTGGATTGGCTGTTGATCGCTCATGGAATGCGTACTGAATTAGGGCGCAAACGGTAGTGCACGTCCCGTCGGGTGCCAAGCAACAAGTGGCGCCCCCAGGGCACACGCGGGCACGGGCGCCGCGTCGGGCGGCATCGGTTACGCACTTCGCCATTCCCCACCCGACCCCGAACGGGCACCATGTTCCCCCCGAAACTGCCGTGACGATCGCACCGAACCAACAGTCCCCCGCCGCCGAGACCTCTACCGCCGCAAAGGCACTCGCCGCCGCGGGCGACGCCGAATCGGCGCGCGACGTCGGCGCCCTCGACGATGCCGCGCGGCTCGCGGCCAACCGGCTCGGCCACCGCCGAAAGAGCCTCGTCGAGCGGCTCATCTACGGGCCCGCCCCCGCGACCGAAGAACTGCAGAGCGGCGCCTTCGCGGCGCAACGCGCCGGCAAGCGCGGTGAACCAGTCGTCGCCGCTGCCCTGCAATGTCTACAGCGCGGCGAAGCGTTCACGGCCGACGGCAAGTTGTCGGCGGCGCTGCGCGCAGCGGTCACCAAGGAGAAGGCCTACGGCTTCACGGTGCCTGCCGAGTTCGGCGGCCTCGACGGCCACTACATCGAACTGGCACTTGCCGAAGAAGAACTCGCCGCCAACGGCCTCGGTCCGCTCGCGGTCGAGATCTCGGGCGAGCTGACGATCGGCGCCGGTTCGCTGCTGGCCTACGGCACCGAGGCGCAAAAGCGCACGTTCCTGCCGCTCGTCGTGCAGGGCGAGATGATGGCGTTCGGGCTGACCGAGGTCGGCATCGGCGTCAACGCCAAGAAGGTGCGCGCCTATGTCGAGTCCGATGCGGCCTCGGGTGGCTTCCGGCTGTTTGCGATGGGCGACCGCAACAAGCTGTGGATTACCAATGCGACGCACAGCGGCCTGGTCGGCATCGTCGCGCGCTTGGGCAAGGACGGCAAACAAGTCGGCCTGTTCGTCACGCGGCTGCCCGAACACGACGTCGCCAAGACCGACGGCAAGGACCACGAGTTCTGGTGCCGCTCGTCGAACACCGGGGCCTTCACGGCGAACCACAACGCGCGGCTGCACTTCTTCAACTATCCGCTGAAGGCCGAAGAACAGATCCAAGCCGACGGCGTCGAAGTGCTGTTCTACTGCCTGCGCATGGGGCGCTGCATGCTCGCGGCGATGGCGGCCGGCTACCAGCGCATGTTCGCGGCCGATGCCGCGGCCTACGCGATTGCGCGCGACGGCGTCGGTGGCCCCGTCATCAAGCACGAACTGCCGCGTCAGCACATCGGCCGCATGCTCGGCGGTGCCTTGCAGTCGCGCGCTTTGAGTCACTTGTCCCTGCAGCAGGACGCCGAAGGCACCGACCTCGCGGGCCTGCGCGACTTGACGAAGTCGGCGGCCGCAACCAGCGCGCTCGAGTCGCAGATCGCCTGCGAGCGCGTCATCGGCGGGCGCTCGTTCGATCGCAGCTCACGTGTTCACGATGCGCGCGCCAACATGCACGTGTTCGGCGTCGTCGAGGGCGAAGACGACCTGATCCTCATGGGCATGGTGAAGGACGTCACCGACACGTTCACGAGCCGCTACATGGCGGGCCTGCTCTCTGTGATCCAGTCGATCAACCAAGGACCCGACGGCAAGCCGTTGCCGCCCGAGCGACGCATCCTGCGCATCACGCCTGGCGTCGCGCTCGGCGAACCAAAACGTGTGCTGACAGCGACGTGGCGCTTGCTGACGAAGGGCTCGTTCTGGCGATTGAAGGGCTGGGTCATCGGCAACCTGTTGCTCGAGCTGCTGCGCACGCCGCTGTTGCTGATGCCGACGAGCTGGATCCCGCGCTACCAACTGCTGCCGCCGGGACTGCGCGGCTACTCGCGCTTCGCCGAGCAGCGCCTGCGCTGGCTGCGCTGGGCGTACTTCGGCATCAACGTCTTCTTCCAGCTCGAGCTGACGCGCGCGCAGATTCCGTTGCAGCGGCTCGGCAAGGTCATCGAACAGCTCGTGACGATGCTGGCGTTGTGCCATCACGCGACGAAGCAGGACCCGAGCCAGCAGCGTGTCGCCGCCCTGCAGTGCGAACAACTCATGACGCGCGTCATGGGCAACCGCCTGCTCACGGGTCTGTGGCAAATGGATCGGCTGCGCACGCTCGTCGGTGCCGTCGGCGACGACGTCGAGAAGGGTCAGAGTTCGCTGCTCACGGGCGTGGCGCCGCAGCCCGTCGCGCACGCGTGGGAGCCGCGCGAACGCAAGAAGAAGGGATAGGCACGCGCGCTGTCATGGGTCACCAAGCGCGTCGGCTAGCGTGCGTCGTCCCCACGAGACTGCTTGAGACAATCAGTTTCACCTGAACCGAGTCAGCCTCGCCACTCCCCTGCTGCTCGCAAGCTTTGCAGTCGGACAGGGCACTGCGTGTCACGATTTGCAAGGTCTCAGGGCCATCGGCCAAGCAGTGCAGCGCAGAACCGTTGACCGGCAACCTGTGCCTGCTGGCGAGCCGCGCGCCCGCAAACTCGCTCGGTGCGACCGCGGTCGGCAACGCCCTGCCAGCCGGAACGCCGGTCTTGGACCTGCTCGCCTATGTCGATCTTGGCAGCGTAGTGCTGGCGCCGCTCGTCGCCGATGCCCAGCGCCGCGCGCTGCTGTCCGTGCCCCTGGGCATCGTCGGCAGAGGCCAGCAGTTTGCCGTTCAAGCCTTGTGGCCGACGGGTAACCCGTGCACTGCGCTCGGGCTGCAGGCAAGCCACGCACTTCAGCTGTCGATCCTGGCGCCGTGACTGCTGCGCGATGCTGCGGTGTCGGGTTCCATACGATTGCGCGGAAGCTCCAGGCCTAACCACCTAGAACGAGCGCCCACAGCTCGTGGTCGCGGTCCGAAGGCTTGCGAAGGTACCCCAAGCTGGCCGCGAACAAGCGCGGCGCAGTGTCCGCGCTCGCCGCCTGCATCTCCTCGAGCAGGGCGGCTGTGAACTTGTAGTCGTGGTGTTCGTGGGCCTTGCGCAGGAGCCAGTGGCGCGCGCTCGCCATCAACTCGTTCGTGCTGTTCTGCGCCGCAGCCAGCGCCAATGGCGCCGCCTTGCGCGCATCGTCGCCCGCGGCCGCGAATACAGCGGCCGCGTCGATGTCCTGCTCGGCACGTTGCAGCGTGTGGATGCCTTGGGCCTGCTTGTCGTACGAACCCCGCGACGACAGGAAGTCCCGATACAGCACCTGCCAGGAGACCGCCTGCAGCACGGCCATCGAACGCAAAGCCGCGGTGCGCGCACGGCCAGCGATGTAGCGCAGCGCGTTCACGGAGGTCATCGCGTGCGCGGACAGTATGCCCGGATCGCGCCACGACTGTTCGGCGGCAAACAGCCGCAGCGCATCCCACAGCGAGTCAAGCGGCATGCCCTTCGACAGGGCCTCGACGACCACTGCGCTAGCCGCGTCGGGCGTCGCGTGCCGCAGCTCGGCCACGAGGTCAAAGACTACATCCTGGCTCGCGGGCTTCGACAATCCCGCCGGCCCGGGCAGCACCAACCGCGCCGCACGTTCGTGATTGGCGACGAACGTCGCATCGGCGGCGCCGGGTTTGCCATCGAGCAGCCCGTACACGAGGGAACGCACGACGTCGGTGCCGTGCCGCCAACCGATGTGCTGCAGGGTGCGGTGGGCTTGCGCTGCGAAGATCGGGTTGTGGCCAATGTTCGTGAAGTCACGCAGGCAGAACCACCACACCGCGTCGAACGCTTCGTCGAGCGAGCAGCAGTGCGCGAGCGCCGTGCTCGCAAAATCGGCGCCGTCGAGGTCCCAGTTCGTGAGCACCTCGGTCACGCGCGCCGCGGCCTGTCGCGCATCGACTGCATCCGTCGCCGGTGCCGTCGCCATCGACCAATCGCCGCGCTGCGCGTCCTGTGCCTGCGATTGCTTGAAGTCGTCGAGGTTGTACAGCGCCGCCGCCAGCCGCTCGTTCTCGGGTGCACGTGCGGCGATCTCGAACGCCGAGCTGGTCATCATGACGCAGTGGAACTGGAAGCCGACCGGCCGCGGTTCGACGTCGCGAATGCCGGCCAAGAACGCGGCGGCGAGCAGGTCGCGCCAATCTGCTCGCAGCTCGATCACCTTGGCGAGCAGTTCACGCCGCGGCGTCTTGCGCACGAGTTCGACCAGCGCGTCGAGCTCGTTCGGCGGTGTGACCGGCTTGCACGTCAGCTGGGCAACGGGCGACGTCGCGCGGCCGGCCACGGCGCCGGCGCCGAGGTAACCGAGGAAGGACCGGCGGTTCGGCAGGGACATGCGCGCATCTTGCCATAGATTGCCGCGGCCGCGACGTCAGAGACCTTTGCCAACGCAACAACGGCAACGGCGGACTGCCCGACTGACAGCCTCCAAGGAGCGCGCTATCGTGCAGACGCTCGACAACATAGAGAACGCGCTGCAAAAGGCGGGGTCGTCGCTGCGCGACGTGTTACGCGCGACCTACATCCTGCCCGACGCCGCTGGAGCCGCAACGTCGCCCATTTCGACCTCGCCCTGCAGCGGCACCGCCCCCTGCATCGGCGTCACCCCGTGCGACGGTACGGGCAGCGGTTCTACCGCGGCCGTCGGTCGCCCACACGCGGCGGCCCACATCGCGAACCACAACGCGCCAGCGCGGGCCCAAGCGTGCTTCAGCTTCTGCCGCAGCCCGACGGGGCAGTCGCGCGTCAGCACGGTGCCATCGGCGCGCCGGAAGAAGCGAACGCAGACGCGGCCTCCGCCCGCCTGCTGCAGCAGCGCTGTCGCCGCGTCGACTGTCATGCCACTGAGGTTGTGCACGTGCAGCTTGCAGGAGGCGCAGAAGCGGCGGCGTTCGTCGCCTTGCATCTGGTTCCAGTCGGCTGAACACGGCGAAGCGATCGAGATGCCATCGAGAAGGTTGTTGC
>JBDSBS010000430.1:0-3090 GCA_039921435.1 Planctomycetota bacterium
CAGCACAACACGACGGCGCGCACGAGTCGCGCTTCGCCGTTGTCGGCGTCGTGCGCCGAGTCCGCCGCCACCAGCTCGAGCAGACGCAAACCTGCATTCGCGTCGCGCACGAGCTCCGGCAAGTACGGCAACAGCACGCCCAGTGGCAAGGACACGCTCGTAGCCGCCACCTCGTCACCGCGCACGGCGAGGCCAAGCAGCGCGGTCGGCGACATCGGTGCATCGCTCGGACAGGCGCGGGCTCGCTGCCAGAGTGATGCTTCGCTGGCTTGCGCCTCGCCGCGGCCAAGCATCAGGTTGGCTGTCGCTGGCAACCATGCAACGTCGTCTGCGACATCGACGAGCGAACGTGCGGAGGCCGGCACCCAATCTCGTTGCAGGCCCGCGGCGAGTGCCGAGGGAACGATCCGCGGCATGTTGGCGCGGCTCGCGGCCAGCAGTTGCAGTGGGGAGTCGGCGGGCAGCGTCGGCGCCGAACGGCGCAGCGCTTCTTGCAGGTCCTGACCGCGCAGCTCCGCCAGCAATGTTGCCCGCTGGGTGGTCACGCGCGGACTGTGTTCACCGGCGAGCACGCCGCCGAAGTCGCCGTGCTGCACCACGTCCATCGCTTCGCTGTGTCGGGCGAGTGCCTGCAAGCAGCGCGCGCGGCGAAGTTGTAGATCGGGCAGGGACGCGGCGCCGTCGGGGAACACCGAGGTCTCCCGCCGCTGCTCGGCTGTGTGGAGTGCGGCTCGTTCGAGCGCGAACAGTTCGCGCTGAACGTCGCCGACGTGGGCGTCGAGATCGGCGAGGAAGTGCCATGCGGCCACGAACCGGCTGTCTTGTTCCAGTGCTCGCTCGGCGGCAGCGCGCGCGATCTCGGCCCGGCCCGCCGCAAGGTGCACCCGCGCGCGCTGCAACAGAATCGCTGGACGATGCTGCAGCGACGAATGGGCGAGCAGCAGGTCGCATTCGACCAATGCCTCGGCGTGGCGACCGAGCAGCGTCAGTGCGGCGATGCGGTGGTAGCGCGGTTCGAACAGCGATGGATCGTGTTCGAGCACCGCGTCCAACAACTCGAGCCCCTTGCCGGCGAGCGCCGTTGCGCGACCTGGCTGTAGCGGCAACACGGCGATCGGTGTGCAATTGGCCGAGAACAACACGGGGCCGGCTTGCCACGTTCCGCCTTCGGCGAGCGCCAACAGCACGCGCGCCGTCAACACGACGACCCATGGTTCCATCTGCACGGCCGTCAGCACCTCGCCGACTGCCGCGACCGGGCGCGACAGGTCGTCAGTCGGGTCGAGGCAACGCAGCGCGGCCCACAGCAGTTTGGCGGTGCCATAGTTCGGACGCAGCGCGGCCGCCTGCAGCAGATCGTCCTCGGCGGATCGGACGCGGCAGAGTTCGGGGCAGGTCTGGCACCAGCCGCGGTGCAGGTGCGCGAAGTAGCGCAGCTCTTCGTCGAGGCCGGGTTCGCGCAGCGCCCGGTCGAACGCCGAGAGTGCTTCGAAGTAGTCCTGCCGATTCTGATGCCAGATGCCGAGCCAGAACGCGACGCCAGGGGCGTCTCGATCGACGGCCGCGAGCTGCCGGTCGGCCTCGTCGAAGCGCCCTTGCTGCTGCTGCCACACCGCGGCCATGGTGCGGTCGGCGTCGTTCGCGTCTTTGTGTTCGAGCAGGGTTCGCAGCACGGCGTCGGTCGCCGCGGCCTCGTCACCGAGGTCGAACAGCACTCGCGCCAGCAGGCGTTGTGCCTGCAGGTCGTCGGGACGCGACTGCGCTAGGCTCGCTGCGGTGCGCAGGGCAGCGTCTGCACTCGCCGAACGCGCCGCTTCGCTGGCCGGCAGATAGTCGCCGAGGCCGAGCCGCGCGTAGAAGCGCCGCGACGCGCCGCCGCCGACCGTGATGCCCTCCGGCGACAGCGCGAGCAGTTGGCGCGTGCGCACGAAGTCGTTGGCCTGTTCTAGCGTCGTCGCCTCAGCGTCGCGCTGGCCGGCGAAATGTATGAGGCCGTAGACGGTCGGCACGAGCACGAGCACGGCTGCGGCGAGGGTCGTGACGACAGGTCGGCGGCGCATGCGACGCGCCAGGCGCCGAACGACACCGCTGTGGCGCGCGTGCACGCGTTCGCCATCGGCAAAGCGGAGCAGGTCGCTGGCCAGCGCATCGGCCGAGGCGTAGCGGCGTCGAGGGTCCTTTTCGAGGCACTGCATCGCGATGCGCGCGAGACCCTGCGGCACGCCGGCGCGCCGCTTGCTCGGATCGATCGGGTCGCGGTTGAGGATTGCGTCGATGACGGTCGCGAGCGGCCCCGGAGTCACGGGCGGACACAGGCACAGGCACTCGTAGAGAACGGCGCCGAGCGAGTAGACGTCGCTGGCAGCCGTTCCGTTCTCGGCGCCGATCGCCTGCTCGGGCGCCATGTAGAGCGGCGTGCCGAGCAGGTCGCCCGTGCGCGTCAGCGTCGGTGCGTCGGCGTCGTGCGCCGTGGCGAGGCCGAAGTCGAGCACGACGAGGTTGCCGTCGTCGCGGCACATGAGGTTGGCTGGCTTGATATCTCGGTGCACGACCTTCTGGCGGTGGGCGAACGCGAGCGCGTCGGCGGCACAGGCAACTGTGCGGGCGAGCTGCCAGGGATCGTCGAGCAGGCGCCGCGCGCGCCCGTGGTCGACGTCGCGCGGTTCGTTTGCCGCCGCGAGCAGCCGCTGCAGCGAACGCCCCTCGACGCGTCCCATCGCCAACCACGTGTAGCCAGCTTCGTCGCCGAAGCCGAGCACTGGCACGATGCCGGGATGCACGAGTGAGGCCGCCGTGCGCGCTTCCCGCTGGAAGCGCACCGAAGCACTGCTGTCGCTGGCGACGTGCCGGTGCAGGACCTTGAGTGCGATGGCTTCGCCCGTCGACACCTGTTCGGCAGCGTAGACCGCTCCCATGGCGCCGCGGCCGAGTTCGCCGAGCACGCGGAAGTCGCCAAAGCGCAGCGGTAAATCGCGCGGCAACGTTCCCGTGGTGATCCGGTCGAGGTCGGCGAGCGCTTCGAGTTCGGCGAGGAACGGCGCCTGCAGCGTCGCCGGCAAGGTCGCCGCGAACTCACCGGGCAGCAGGCCC
>JBDSBS010000431.1:0-7283 GCA_039921435.1 Planctomycetota bacterium
CGAACGGCATCTCGATGGACAGGTCGCGCGACTGTGGGTCGATCGACGGAGTGGTGCCGCCGATGCGGCCACGCGTGAAGCCGACGATACCGTGCAACGCGGCGCCGAGGCTGGAACCCGTGAGCTCGTCCATCGTGCCATAGCGGAACTCGATGGCGCGGCTGTTTTCTCTCAGCACGCACTGCATGGTGTTGACGGACTGGCCACCGAGGCCAATACCCGAGACCGTGTTGAAGCGGCCGACTTGGAGCCATGTCACGTAGCAAACCGCGTTGCCCACACCACCGGACGTGTCAGTCAGCACGTGCATGCCGCTGTTGGGGTGCGAGGCCGTGTTGCGGCCGGCGTGGAAGTCGTGCCACAGGGGCGCCACGCGTGCGAGTTCGGTCGCCGTGGCGCCGAGCCAGCTCGTCAGGTCCGGGTTGGCCCCGATGCCGGTCGGCGTCGCGGCCAACCAGACGAACCCGTTCGTGCATGGCTTGATCGTAGTGGTCGAGCCACCCGGGTAGTTGAAGGTGAAGCCCAGCGGGTGCGTGACCAGCGCGTCGTCGTCCACGCTGTTCGGCGCCGCGTTCACTTTGGTGACATCGACCGGCAAGGACTGGCCAGAGACGATGTAGTAGTTGGGCGCGACTGGATTATCAGGCGACAGCGTCATGCCGCCGCCATGCAAGTCGAACCGCTGGTTGTGGGGGAACGCCTGGTAAAACGTCGCGGCGCGGCCGCCACAAGCTGCGCCGTAGGCCTCGACCCGCGCCGGGATCAGCGTCGGGTTGCCGCCGGCCCCGAGGAACTCGACGTTCAGGACCGGCGGGTTGATCGTGATGCCGCTCGTCGCGAGAGGCGTGCTGGCGGTGAGGCAGCTGCCGCCGACCTGCGCGGCGGTGCCGGTGGTGTCCTGGGTCAGGATCAGGTCCGTGATCGGCGCTGGAGCCGTGGGCATCGTGATGTCGATCAGCAGGTTCGGCCGTGCCGAGCTCGGGTCGAGCGCGAACGCCAACGAGCTGACATCCACGTCGATGTGGTAGTTGTTGGGAGCAGTGCCCAGCGACGGGTCTTCGACGATCGTCACACCCGTCAGGGCGGTGCTCATCGTGGTGGTCGCGATATCCCGGTTGGTCGCGAACGTGGCGCTCATGGTCGGGCCGGTGAGCGACGTCGCGCCCACCGCGATCGTGCAGTTGATCCACTGGTGGCCGCCGAGGTTCTGCTCGGTGTCCTCACCGCGGAAGCGGAGGTTCTCCAGCACGATCGGGCCCACGACGCCCGTCGCCGTGAAGTGACTCGCGTCGTAGATGACCTGGAAGCGACCGGCCGTCGTGCGGAAGACGAATTCGGTGCCGCTGGTCTGGATCGCGGATTCCGAGAGATGGTGGGTTGAGGGGAGCAGGACCTGCTGCGCCTGCAAGGCGCTGGTCAGGGCTACGAGAGCGAACAGAGAAGAAGTGTGCATGACTTTCTTGGGGTGAGGGTTGGTGTCAGAAAACGGGGGAGTACGACTTGCACCGGCGGACCCGGCCTGCCGGCGAACCACAGCATTCCGGCGTCAGCGCGAAGATCAGTTCTTGGCCTTCTGTTCGACGCCCTCGAGCGCCTTCTTGGTCGCGGCTGGATCCACCACGCCGTTCTGCGGCTTCTCGAAGGGCACACAATTCTCCAGCTGCGCGGCCGTCATCCCACTGGCGCAGAGCAAGTGGGTGTCGCCGTCCATCTGGCACACCCTGACCCTTGGATACGCGACGAGGTAGTCCTTGCCACCCATACCGAGCGTGGAACCGTGGTTGACGACTGCGAGCACGATGCAGTTCTTCTTGCGGTCGACGATGAGGTCTTGCACCTTGCCCCATTCGGTGGAGCCGGCGTAGACGGGCAGAGAGGACAGCTCGCTCGCCTTGTGCATGCACTGAGAAGAGCTGACGAACTTCGTGCCGACGACCGTCTTGTCGCGGCCGCTCGAGGCCTCTGCGGTGCCCTTCCCTTCACCGGCCTGGTCGGCATGGGCCTTGTCGGCATGCATGCCACCGGCAGCATCGAGACCGCTCTTGCAGGCCGCGGCTCGATCGAACGAAGGTTTGGCCTTCAGCTCATCCTTGGTCCAGGCGAGGTCGTAGCGCTCCATGCTGTTGTTCCAACGAAGGTCCGCAGCCGGAACGAGAACGACCTTGTCGCCGAGGCCGGGGAACCCGCTGAGGCTGACGGCTGCCCGACTCAGCTGACCATCGCGGCAATCGACGAGCCACTCGGTGACCTTGGCCGTGGGACGGTCGGGCTGCTCGCCATCGCGGCGGGCCTCGGCGGTCTCGTTGGCGCTGGCTTCGAGGAAGACCTTGGCGCCCACCAGGCGGCTGGTGGTGGTGTAATCCATTGTGGTCTTCTCTATGGCGTCTGGCTTCTGTGGCTTCGATTCGTTGCCCTCTTGCGCCGTCAGTCCGATCGTTGTGGTCGTGGCCAGCAGGATTGCGGCAGCAACACTGCGCGATGACAGGCTTCGTAGTTGATTGGTAGCAGGCATCACGGGGTCTATTCGAATCGAACTGGATTGCAGGGCAAGATCGCGCAGTTCCGACGACATCAAACATCTTGCTCGACAGATATATCGAGCAATCGGCGTGCCGGAACAGGGTGCGAGTGTGAGCGCAAGATTGTCTGAGGTCCGCAAGTGCATCGCAGGACATGCCAGAACGATCTGCGCCACCTCCGAGTTGGCGGCGCATGGCGCTCGGGCTTTGGCAGGGCCATGCAGATGCTTGTAGAATCCGCCGCTCAATGGCGCCGAAGACGATGTCGCCAGGACGGAAGCAATCGACGCGCTCAATCCGGCCAACCCGCCCGTGTCTACGAACTGCTGCGACCCCCGTAAGATTACCGTTCCCCCGTAAGATCCCCGGTCCCCCGTAAGACACCCGTAAGACCCCCGTTCCAATGAAGCGGTCGTCTTCTGCTGTTTCTCCGGAAACGCCTGTATTCCCCTCGTGAGTCTTGCCACTGCTGTCCGTGCTCACGCCACCGCCGGGCCGCTCCGTCCGTCGTTGTTCAGTGGGACGCCGTCGCCGGCATCGCCCGTTGCCGGACTCTCCCTGACAGCACGTGGGAACGCGCGACCAGCTATCGAGCATGCCCCCTTGCACTGGCGGGCAAGCTGTCGTTCGCTGCGTCGATGCAGCGTCCCTCGGCCGACGAGTTCGCCGACTACTTCCAGCCTTACCTCGATCGCGTTCCCGATGGCGACTTGCTCGCCCACCTCGAACGGCAAGGCGCAGCGACGGTCGCCACGCTCGGCGCGATGGACGAGGCGCGAGGGGCGTTCCAGTACGCCCCGGGCAAGTGGAGCGTGAAGTCCGTGCTGCAGCACGTCGCCGACGGCGAGCGAATGTTTTGCTACCGCGCCCTCTGCTTGGCGCGCGGCGAAGTGAACCCGCTGCCAGGCTTCGATGAGAACCTCTACGCCGCCAACGACGGTACTGACCACCGGACCCTGGCTGAGATCGTGCGCGAGTTCGCAGCGGTGCGAGCAGCGTCCGTGTCGTTGTTCGCGGGATTCGACGCGCCGTCTTGGCGCCGTAGCGGCGTCGCCAACGGCCATGCCGTGAGCGTGCGCAGTTTGCCTTGGATCATCGCGGGGCACGAGTTGCATCACCTGACGGTGCTTGCCGAGCGCTACGGCATCGCCTAGCCAGGCCGGGTTGCGCGGGTTTACGCGGTGCACCGCATGAGTAGCTAGGGTCGCGACGCGCTGCCTGTGCGGCCGGCTCAGTGCCTTGCAGTGACACCCAAGAGGGGTATGGTTCTTCGTTCGACCCCCGTCTCGTCATGCGCACCTGGGCTCCCCTAGTTCTACTTTCCGTGCTTGTCGCTGCGTTGCCATCCCAGGCTCTGCACCCGGTCGGGACGTGTAACGTCGCCTGGCCAAACACCAGTGGCCTCGGCAGTCCGACGCTGACGGCGCGCGTGCACTATCCAGCGGTCACGCCAGGGTTTCAGGCACCCGTCCTGCCGAGTCCAAACCGCTGGCCGGTCGTCGTCTTCTTGCACGGCTACTCGCTGTTGGGTTCCGCCTACAGCGCGCTCGGCGATGCCTGGGCCCAGGCCGGTTTCATCGTCGTGCTCAGCGAGACTGCGCAGTGGAACTACATCGATCAGGAGCACGATGGGCGGGCACTCTACGATGCAGTGCTGATGGCAAACGCCGCACCTTCGACGTTGCTGTCGGGCGCGATCGACACGACTCGTATCGCGCTGGCGGGGCACTCGATGGGCGGAGGTAACGTCGGCGCGGTGCTGGCGGCAAATCCGGGCTACGCGTGTGGCTTTGCGCTGGCGCCCTTGGCGCCTGCACCGTCGGTTGCCGCGATGGTGGAGGTGCCGTTTGGTATCGCCGTGGGCGCGGGAGACTCGATCACGCCATGGTACTTTTTCGCGCAGCCGTTCTTCGCGACGCTCGGCAGCATCGAAGGACTCAAGTTCCTTTACTTGATGAACGACGAATGCACCCACATGAACATCGCAGGTCTCGGTGCGGGCCCCTTGACGGAGGTCTTCGAGCGCGCGGCGGACCTGGGCATTGGCTTCCTCGACCACTTCATGGGGTTGAGTGTCAGTGGATTGGATGCCGTCGTCGGCCCCCCGGCGCTGGCCGATCCGCACCTCCTGCAGCTCTCGCAAGAAGTCGCCGTGCCCCAGGTGTGGGCGGATAGCGAGCTGCACGTCGGGGTCGCTTCGAGACTGTCCGTCATTGCCCAGCCAGGCCTGGCCGGTCTGCTGGCTGCCTTCGCGCCGGGCCCAGGCATCCCGACTCCTCTCGGCATCCTCGCACTCGACCCAGCCACGGCGTTCACCTTGGCCGCGATGCCCGTCGGGGTGCATCAGCGCTTCGACGTGATGGTGCAGATTCCCAACCAGCCGTCGCTCGTGGGTCTTCCCCTCGTGTTGCAGGCGATCGGCGCGACGCCGATCGCGCTTTTGTGGCTGGGCTCGACTCTGCACATGTCGGTTCGGCCCTGAGCAGCTGCGCCCGCCAAGCCTTCACTCCACCGCGATCAGGTGCGCGCCGAACAGACTGTGCTTGTCGCGCCCGCCGCGCCAGCCTTCGCGCAGCACGCAGTGCCCGACTGGAGCGCGCAGCGACGCGCCTGGCCCGGCACACAACAGCACGTCGGGCTGGAACTCACGCATTGCGGTGCGCACGCAAGCCGAGAAGTCGAAGGTCTCGAGCACTTGCTCGTGCGTCGTGTAGTGAAGCAGCTCGCGCGGGTTGGCCGACCACGGTGAGTGCACGTTGCCAAAGCCATCGATGAGGTGGCTCGCCGGGGCCTCGAGCTGCAGGTCGGCGAGCATGGTCGTTGCCTGGGTCGAAGTGGCCTGACAAAGGCGCGTGTGGAACGGCCCATGGCCCGCCAGCCGGAACGGAAACTCGCGCTCGCCGACCTTCACCTTCGGCAGTCGTGTCAGCAGTTCGATGACGGCGCGTTCGGTGCCGGCGAGCACCTCGTGGCCGCCGAGGCGGATGCTGAAGTCGCAGAAGAACTCGTCGCCGCGGTCTTGCAGCGCGTGCACGGTGGCTTGTACGGCGACCCGTAGGGCCGGGTTCGACTGCCAGTCGTCGCCGACCGTCGTCGTCAGTACCTGGCCGCCGGCCACCTGCTTCTGCAGCGCGGCCATGGTCGCGACGAGGCGCCAACCGCTGCTCGGGTCGAGTGCACCGCTGGCTGGCAGTGCCGTGTACCAGCCGAGTGAGTTGCCGGTGACGGCGAGGATCTCATAGCGCTCGCGCAGGTGCTCGACGTGCGCGAGCGTGCCGAAGTAGATGAGCTCGGCGGCGTTCTCGCCGTCGAGGTGCAACCCGGGCCGGAACTTCTCCGCACCGTCGATCTCGGTCAGGGTCGGCCGACCTCGAGACTGGCGCCAGGCGTCACATTCGCGCAGGGCGTCGGCAACCGGGCCCGGACGCAGCGTGCGGCTGAGGAAGCCGAGCTCGTCTTTGCCGTACGAGCCGCGGCCTGGGCAGAACAGCACGGCGGTGGGCTTCTTCACCGCACCCTCGCTTCGCAGATCGACAGCGCAGCCTGTTCGATGTCGTCTTCTTGCACGAGCACGAGGTTGGCAGCGGCAGCGAGAGGAACGTAGGTGTCGGCCGCGGCGATGCGGCGCAGCACGCAGCCGGCGAGTTCGGGATCCTGACAGAGTTCTGCCAGGATCATCGGGCTCGGGCCGCCGTGCGTGTGTCGGCACTCGTCGACGACGAGGCAGCGACCGGTCGCCTTGACGTGCTGCTTCACTTCGTCGATCGGCAGCGGCAACAGCCAACGCAGATCGAAGACACGCGCCTTGATGCCGCGTTCGCGCAGGCGCTTCTGCACGCGCAGGCTCATGAAGAGGCCATTGCCGAAGGTCACGATCGTCAGCTGGTCGTCTTCGCTCGGTTCGTAGATACGGCCTTCGCCCAGACCCATCAGCTCGTGCGGCGGCGGATACGGGAACTGCCACAGGCCGTCGTTCGGTTGGTGCAGGTCCTTCTGCATGTAGAGCGCGATGGGCTCGAGGCACAGACAGACCTTGCCGTGTGTCGCCGCGGCCGCCGTCATCGCGCGCAGCATCAGCACCGCCTCGTCGGCGCGCGTTGGCACGCCGAGCACGATGCCCGGAATATCGAGCAGGGCGCCGACCGAGTTGTCGTTGTGGAAGTGGCCGCCGAAGCCCTTCTGGTAGGCGAGTCCGGCGATGCGAACGACCATCGGGTTGCTGTAGCTCGCGCGGGGCGCGCCCATGCCAGGCTCACCGGGACCAGTGCTGAAAAACTGCAGCGACGCCGCTTCGCCGCGGATCTGGTCGAGTGCGTTGTGAATGTAGGCGAGGTACTGGATCTCGGGAAACGGCAAGCAGCCGGCCTGCGCCATGCCTTGAGCGAGGCCGAGGATCACTGTTTCGTCGAGGATCGTGTTGAACACGCGGCCAGCGCCAAACGTGTCGAACAGGCCAGTCGTCGCGTGGTAGACGCCGCCCTTCTTCGCGACGTCCTCGCCGAACAACAGCGCATTCGGATACGCGGCGAACAGGTCCGTGAGTGCCTGCGGAATGCGGAAGGCGAGGTGGCGCGGCCGCGGGTCATCTTCGGGCAACTTGCCGCCGAAGACCTTCAGCCTGGTTTCACGATCGGCGACCCTCAGTTCGCTCGCGAACGGCCCGGGACGCACGAGTGGTTGCACGATCTCGGCGATGCTCGTGAGCTTGCGACGAGAGGCCGCTTCGGCAGCGGCGCGCCGCAGGCGTTGGTCGGTGTCGTCGTA
>JBDSBS010000432.1:0-3987 GCA_039921435.1 Planctomycetota bacterium
CGCGTCGAGCAGTTCGCGAATGCGCGCGGGTGTCGGGTCGACGAAGTGTGTCGGGTCGTGGGCGCCGGGAGCGACGAGGAACGGACCCTCGAGGTGCAGCCCGAGCGGCTCGGCGCCTTCGCCGTTCCATGTCTCGATGCACGCGGCGACTGCGGCAACCTGCGCCAGCAATCGATCCCACGGTGCCGTGATCAAGGTCGGCAAGAACGCGACCGCGCCGCCACTCCAGACCGCGGCCGCGATGGTTGCGAGGGCCTCGGGAGTTGCTTCGTCGACGCTGCGGCCGCCGGCGCCGTTGACCTGGATGTCGACGAAGCCCGGCAGCAGCGTGCCGCGCAGGCGGTGAGCGCCGGGTCCGGCCGCAGCCTGATCGACGGCGACGATGCGGCCGTCGATGGCGGCGATGCGCGTTCCCGCTTGCACGACGTGGGGGAGCGCAGCGCGGTCGACGATCCACTCGGTGGCGTTCAAGGCCGATACGGTAGCGCCGTTGCGGCTGCTGGCCAGCGTGGCGCGTCCGTCTGCGTTTGTGCCGCGAACCGAGGACACGCACTCGTCGCTTCGCCAGCCCACATTCTTGCGAGGAGGCCGGCTGCTACTGCAGTCGAAACCGTTGGCCCGCGGTCGAGCCGTGGTTGGTGAAGTTGGTGGCGTCGAACCACAGCCACTGCGCATAGAACGGCGTGCCGGTGGTGTTGATGAAGTGGCCCGCGGGCAGCGCGATGTCGAAGGCGGCGTAGCCGCTGCCCATGCCGGTCGAGCCGGCGATGGTGAACAAGCTGACTTCGGCCGAGGTCCAGAGTGTGATGCCGGGATAGCCGAACGGATCGAGGCCGAGCGGCAGTGCGATGCCATTGATCGCGGCGTTGGAGCCACCGAGCAGCAGCAGGGCAGCGGCGCCGGGTGGGGCCTCGGACATCGTGAAGCGCACGGTCGGTGTCGCGGCGGCGGTTGGGCTGCGCATGCCGCTGCGGGCCAGCGGTTGGCCCGGGGTACGGTCGGGCAGGCCGAAGGCACGCACGCCCTTGGGGCAACCGCGGTAGGCGTAGACAACGCCAGGGCAGAGGTTGTTGCTCGGGCACGAGTTGGTCGCGCTGGCCCAGCAACGCTCGCTGAACACGAACAACGGATACTGCTCGCCCGGGGGCGGCGCGAGCATCGCGAGATGCTCGCCGCTGCAGAAGAAGGTCGTCGCTGGCCAGCGCGCCAGGAACGTGCCGTCGCGGCCCGAGAAGGTGTTCATGTACGTCGCCAAGGAGCCGGCCGCGAGGTCTGGCACACCGTCTTGGTCGAGGTCGTAGCCGCCGATGACGTTGATGCCCATGCAGCACGTGACCGTGTCGCGCCATGAGTGGATGATTTGACCGGTTGCACCTGAAAACGCCGTGACCACCGAAGCACCGAACGAGCCGCCGCCGCAGTAGTCGGGCACGCCGTCGCGGTCGACGTCGCCACAGGCGCCGACGTTGACGAGCGAGTCGCCGGGCTGGGCACCATACGAGATCCGCAGCACGGCGCCGGTGCGGCCCGAGAAGCAGACGACGGCGCCGCGGTTCTGGGGTTCGGTGCCGGTTGAGACGAAGTCGGGGTAGCCGTCGCCATCGAGGTCGCCGCGCAAGGCGGCGACGTCGAGGCCGACATGCACGTTGGGTACCGGATCGATGATGCGGTAGAGCTCGGTTCCCGAGTTGTCGTAGACGATGATCGTGCCAAGTGGCGATAGCCCGTAGGCGCTCGTGACGACGTCATTCCTGCCGTCGCCGTTGACGTCGAGTTCGCCGGCGAGCACGGCGGCGAAGTTGGTGCCCCAGGCATTGGGAATCTGCGCGGTCCAGAGTGTCGTGTGCGTGGCGCCGCTGAAGACAGCGAGGGTTTGGGTGTACATGACGTTCGTTCCGTCATAGATGTGTGCGCCATAGTCGAGCACGCCATCTTGATTCATGTCGCCAAGCGGCGTCATGTTGCCCATGACCCAGTTCTGCGGCACCGGATTGGCGGAGGACAGGATGCTGCCGTCGTAGCCCGAGACGACGCGGACAGCGAGCACCACGTACTGACCATTCCACGTTGCGCCACGCTCCAGCAGGTCCT
This sequence comes from Planctomycetota bacterium, assembly GCA_039921435.1. GTDB lineage: Bacteria > Planctomycetota > UBA1135 > UBA1135 > UBA2386 > DASVAL01. Next base: position 2,092 of record JBDSBS010000432.1, read on the forward strand.
CCCAGCCATCGTTGTTGAAGTCGCCAATGCGGTGCAGGTCGGCACCGCGGTTGATGAGGCCGCCCACGCCCTCGACGCGCCACAGCAGATCTTGGCTCGCAAGGGGCATCGCGAGAGCAAGGGCACACAGCATTGCATTGGGTGCGTTCATGGCATCACACGAGGTGCACCCAATAGGCCAGCGACGGCCGGCCGGCGCTCGTCACGAGGAATAGCATCCACCAGCCGGGTGGAGCGTGTCGTTCGCTCGTGGGACTCTTGAAGAGCACGCTGCCGAACGGGCCCGAGTTGGCGTCTTCGTCATGCCAAGCCAAACAGCGCACCATGCGCTGGCCGCCGTCGTCGTGGTGAGTGAGTGCTTCGGGGCGCATCAGCACGACACTGTTGACCTCGATGCCCGGTTCGAGTGCGTTGGTCCAGGTGGCGCGGTAGGTTTGGCCGTACTGAAGGCCGAGTGCAGGGTTGATCGTATCCTGCGGCACGACGGCCCCGGTGGCGTTGTTGCTCACCGTGATGCCCGCCAGGGGTACGCTGCCGTAGTCGAGGTGGAAGTAAGGCGGATCCCAGATGATGTAGTCCTTTCCCGCCGGCAGCCCGGGGTTCTTGCGGTTCTCGCCGCCGCACACCAAAACTTGGGCGGTAGGCAGCAGGATCGCGGCCGAGTGGTAGTCACGTGGACCGACATGAGGCGCCATGTCGGTCCACGTGGTGCCGCCCACGAGCAGTTCGGGGATCAGGTTGAAGTCGTTCGCCGGATTGGGTGGATTCGACAGCGCGCCGACATTCTGTCCACCGACCGCAAACAGCTCACCCGTTGGCAGTATCACGACGTTGCCAAGTAACCGACGGTGATTCATCGCGGGGATCGATCCCGCCCCGCTCAGCCACGACGAACCCGGGGTGCTGACATTTGCTGTCTCAACCAGGTCGCTCGCGTTGCCGGTGATCGGCCCCCGGAAACCTCCGATGCGTGCGACCTGAGTGCTGATGCCGCCAATGGACGCCGGCAGCAGCAGCGACGTCGCGTACCGGACAGCACTGTCGTTGTTGGCGGGGAACTGGCCGATGTCGAACCCGATGCTGCCGAGAGAAGAGCCGAACGCTGGATCCCCGAAGCGATCGTGGGCCCACCGCATTCCCCAGCCGTTGAAACCTGACACGAACAAGCGCGGCGCGGTGCCAGTCGAAATTGGATCGAGGTAGCCCAGGGCGTGGACGCGCGGATAGTCGCCAAAGGCTGGTGTCGGCGGCGCTGCTGGGGCAATGGGCGGAACGAAGGGGCCCCAGTACTGACGATCCGACAACGCAGGTATCGGTACGCCAACGGGCCAGTTCGGTTGTGTTCCCGGCGCTGGCTTGCGATCGAAGTCGTTGGGTGGCGCCAGAAGAAGTGGGGCGGGCTGAGCGTTGTACGCGATCCGGACGACTTCGTAGCTGTTGACGTCCTGCGTGCCGTACTGCGGCGTCCAGCTTGTGCCACCGATCACGATGCCGCGGTGGCTCGACGTTCCATCGTAGGTCACGGTCGGATACCAGCGGTCGACCTCGAGATCAGCCATCTGCCACCAGCGGCCAAACGGATCGCCGGTCTGCGGCAAAGGATCCCACTGGTAGACGAACTTCGCGCCCACGAACCACCCGTTGGACTGGATCGGGTACTGCCTGGTGCCCCCTGCCACCAGCAGTCGGCCGTCCGCCATCCAAGTCTGCCCCGCGCAGAACAACTCGCCGATGGGGCGCACAGGCCAAGGTGGCACCGGCGTCGGACCACCCACGAGTAGTGGCATGGCGAGCGTCGCGTTGTGGAAGCGGTGCTGCACCGCAGGCATGCCCGGCCAGAAGTTGGGGTTGTTGGCTGGCCAATACGGATTGACGATCGACCAGGGTTGGAAGACC
>JBDSBS010000433.1:0-3269 GCA_039921435.1 Planctomycetota bacterium
AGGCAGACGAGGCCCACGCGCGTCGTGGGGTCGACTACGTGGGCGCGACCATCGGCGCACACGGCCCACAATTCCGTCCCGCGCAGCTGCGCCGGTTCCCACACGGCCGGGTGCTCGACGGCCGAGAGCAATACAGAGAAACCCGGATCACCGAGACCGGTGACGGCCAGGTTGGCAGCTTCGGTACCGCCACTCGTAAACACCACATCGTTCGGCTCCACCTCCAACGCACGACCGATGCGTTCACGAGACTCTTCGAGTACCCGGCGTGCGCGTCGACCGGCGGCGTGAACGCTCGCCGGGTTGGCGGGGCAGCTTCGCTCGACTTCGACGAAGCAAGCCAACACCTCGGGATCGGCTGGACCCCCGGCATTGAAGTCGCAGAAGATGCCACGGTCGGCCCACGCTTTGCGAGCCTCGTCCGTCACTGCAGTACGCGTTCGTAGAGTTCGAGGTAGCGCGCCACGACTTGGTCCGTGCCGAAGAGCTCGACCGCTCTGGCCCGCGCCGCGTTCGCCAGCTTCTTGTGCAACTCTTGGTCCTGCAGAACCTGCAGGGCCGCGCGAGCCATCGCGTCAGGGTCGCCGAACGGAGTCAGTCGACCGGTGTCGCCGAGCACTTCGTTGACACCGCCCACGGCCGTGCTGATGCACGGTACGCCGCAGCTCATCGCTTCGAGCATCGACAGGCCGAAGCTCTCGGTCTCCGAAGCAGACAAGAACAAGTCCGCCTGGGGCAGCACTTCCTCGAGGTGCGCATGCATGCCGCGCAGCTCGACCTTGTTTGCACAGCCGAGGTCGGCGGCGACCGCCATTGCGTGGTCGCGATCGGGACCATCACCGAGCAGCAGCAGCCGCGCCGGAACCTGACGCAGGATCGCGGCGAAGGCACGCACGACGTCGGCCAGGCGTTTCACTGGACGGAAGTTGGAGGCATGAATGAGGATGCGCTCACCGTCGGCGCGGTCGTACCAGCGCGGGCCGCCGTTCGGCCGAAACCGTTCCAGGTCGACGAAGTTCGGGATCACCTCGACGGGCTTACGAACGCCGAACACGAGCTGCGTCTCGTCGGCGAGGTATTGACTGACCGCCGTCACGGCATCGGATTGCTCGAGCGCGAATCGGGTCGGTCGCATGTAGGCGCGATCGCTGCCGACCACCGTGATGTCCGTTCCGTGCAGCGTGGTCACGAACTTTAGACAACCGCCGCACATGCTGCGCGCGAGGAACGCACTGACCGCATGCGGAATCGCATAGTGCACGTGGAACAGGTCGACGTGCGCTTCTTCGCGCACCTCGAGCATGCGCGTGGCGAGGGCGAGGTCGTAGGGCGGGTAGCGAAACAGGGGATAGGCGGATACCTCGACCTGGTGGAAGCGCAGCCCGGCGATGCCACGGCGCAGGCGGCTCGGCCGGTCGTAGCTCAGCAGGTGGATCTCATGGCCCTTGGCCGCCAGGGCGTGAGCCATTTCCGTGGCGACTACGCCACTGCCGCCGACGGTCGGGTAGCAGACGATGCCGATGCGCATCGCAGCATCCTACCGCGTGGGGTCCGGACTCAGTACTCGCCGGCAGCCAACGTGTGCGGCAGCTCGAGCACGAGGAACAGGGCGCCGTTCGGATCGGCGTGCACACTACAGCTGCCGCGCAATGCCGTGAGGAAGTCGCACAAGGTCGTCGTCCTCTCTTCGATGTGACGATCGCGTGCGGTTCCACGACTCTCCAGCTCGAGCACGACCGCCTCGTCACAGCGTCGCGTCGTTACCACCAGTTCGTCGCCAGCCTCGAGCTGTCCGACCGCGATGACGAGGGCCCGTTGCACCGCGAACGCCAGCTGACCAGGTGCACACCCAACGGGTGGCAGGTCCGGCGCGAGCCGCAGTCGCACGAGAATCGGCCGGCCGATTTCCCCGAGGCAGCTCTGCACACCTTGCTCGACGATGCGATTCAGATGGCAGTGGCTCGAGCGCGTCGCGGACTCGAGCAGCCCGGCGACCAGCTCTTGCAACATGGCCGCTTCGTGTTCGAACACGTCACTGGCGCCGTAGTCCTCTTCGTCGCTCAGCTGCTGTACGCGGTAGGACTGGTGCTCGATGCGGCCCAGACACTGACCCAGCAGCGTGGTGATGCGGTCGAGGTCCGGCTCCCGGTTCGTCATGACGAACGCGCTATCGGCCGCAGGCATTCCGCTACATGAAGTGATTCGCGACAGCTCCAGCGTCGCGAAGTGGGACGGCGCCGGTGCCCTCGTCAGGGTCTTCCCACAGGTGTCGCTCAGGCGTCGGCGCTGGCGGCCTCTTCGGGCCCCACGGCGTCGCCATTTGGATCGGTCGCGGGAGCGACGGGCTGATCGACGGTCCGATCGACTGGGGCTTCGATTGCGTCATCGACGGCGTCGGCAGTCGCTTGCTGAGCGATAGCCCGATCGGATTCGGCGGCTGCTTTGCTGGCGGTGACCCCAATCATGCCGAGAAACTCGGTGGCGAAGCTTTCGTAGTCGCGCGCCCCGTTGCTGTCGGGAGCGTGTTCAAAGATCGTGCGGCCAAAACTCGGCGCTTCGGCGAGCTTGACGTTGTTGCGGATGCGGGCCCGCGTCAGCAGGGGGCCAAAGTGCGTGTCGATCTCGCGCAGCACCTCGGTGCTCAGGTTGGTGCGCGCATCGACCATGCACGGCACCACGCAGGCGATCTTCAGGTCGGGGTTGAGTCGTTTCTGCACGAGTGTGATCACTTCGAGCAGCTTGGCCATGCCTTGCAGAGACAGGTATTCGGCCTGCATCGGGATGACGACGTAGTCCGCCGCGACGAGCGCGTTGGCGCTCAGCACGCCGAGCGACGGCGGGCAATCGAACAGCACGAAGTCGAACGTGGCGGCGTCCGGAAAGGCCTCGAGCGCTTCGCGCAGGATCGTCTCGCGGCCGATGCGGTTGGCGAGCACCTGCTCGACGCCGGCCAGCGAGGTGTCGCTCGGCACGACGAAGAGGTTCTCCAGGCCCGTCGCTTGGACGAGTTCCTTCAATGGAACGTCTTCGACGAGCAGGTTGGTCAGCGTGTTGCTCTCGAGATCGGGCCGCTTGTCCACGTGCACCGTCAGGTTCGCTTGCGGATCCATGTCGAGCAGGAGCACGCGGTAGCCCTTGTAGGCCAGCGCTGCACCGAGATTGACCGTTGTCGTCGTTTTGCCGACGCCGCCCTTCTGATTGATGACCGCGATGCGCTGCATGGTTGCCTCCAATGGCGATACTGCGGTCGCGGCGGGCCGATGGCGAGC
>JBDSBS010000434.1:0-6983 GCA_039921435.1 Planctomycetota bacterium
GCGATCGGCCATGTAGCGGATGGCGCTGACAGGACGAATGAAGTCGTACCAGCCCTTGATTCCCCACGCGGCAATCGCGCAATCGTGCATGGCGCCGCCGAGGGCCAGGTAGCCCTTGACGTCCCACTCCAGGTTGCTGACGACCGGGCCCGTGCCGCCGATCCTCTTGATCGTCAGCGCGTGGTCCGCGACATAGTTGAAGATCGAGAACCAGTGGCCAGGCGGGGTCTCCGAGCTTGGACCGTCGGCCCAGAACTCGGCGAGCACTCGGGTGTAGTCGCCGCGCGGCACGATCTGCGGAGGATAGGGCAGTCCCGTCACCGGGTTGATCGGGTGACCCGTTCCCCAGTCGCCACCGTTGGTGAAGTTGTAGAACTGGCTGTACTGCGATGGGCCCGTCGGCAGCCCCGCGTTGCCGATCGCACCTGGGGAGATGTCGATCATCACGCCGTCGCTCGGGTCCAGATGCGAGGACCACGCGACGACCATCTCGAAGCTCCACTTGTAGTCGGCGGCGGTCGGCGTGCCGAGCAACGGCGGCGAGCCCGGATTGTGATAGACCCAGTAGTCGAAGCCGCCGCGTTGAAAGACCGAGAGGTCGCGTTGCGACAGCGCAAACGGGGTCACCTGTCCCCACTCGGGGCTCAAGAATGGCGGATACCCGGTCGGGACCGGGATTCCGTTTTGACCGATGAAGAACTGCAGCGCCAACGGCTGCCAGCGAGCCGGGTTGGTCAGATTGGGGTTGCCCGGAAACGCGGGGAGCAATGCCGCATTGACGGGTTGGTAGAACTGGTTGGCGTAGCCGTTGGCTTCGTTCGAGTGGTCGGCCAAGCCGAACGCCAACATGGAGGCCGCGATGCGATTGCCGATCGACGCAGGTGTGTTGCCGACGGTCGAGGTGTTGTTTGCGTTGTAGCCGCGACTGACCATCAGTGCGTCGTAGAGCGGCAAGACCACCGCGGCGCCTGGCGAAGTCCCGAAGCGTGCCCTCAGGATCCGGTAGCACGCGAAGCTCAAAGCCTCCTCGCGCATGATGTCGATCGTCGGCGATGTCGTTGCGTGCGATTCGCCGAAGATGACACACTTTGCGTTCGGGTCGAACGTCGCCCACGCATCCCACATCGCGACCGAGACGTGGTAGAGGTTGCGCGCGTGCACGGTTGGTCGTGGGAAGTCTCGACGGATGGACTCGATCAGCAGCTCGTTCCATTCACGAGCGGCGGAGTGTTGGGCGCGAGCAATGGGGGCGGCGACGAACAGCGAGACGAAGACGCTGGCCAGGACGAACGTCCTGCTATGTCGAAAAGGTGAGATCATGTCGGTCACCGATGAGCAAGTGAGGTCGAAGCGACAGGGCGATCGCAGCAGGGTATCCCATTCCGCCGCGATCCTACCAGACCGCCAAAGGTATGAGGCGGCAGTCTTGCGCTCTTGCGCAACCGTGCCGTTCGCCGAAAGGACCATGCTGTCGTCGAGACCGCGGGGCGCGTTGCCGTGAGCCTTCACAGCGACGACGTAGCTACCGCGCGCGCGAGAGCGCGACCCCCGACGCAGCCGACGCCGAAGCGAGCCGCTGCGGTGCCGACCTCGCCCTCGACCGCGAGCTTGCCGTCGATCCAGACCGTGGCATGGGCACCGTTGCGGCGCAGTACCAACTGCACCGGTCCCTTCGGCATCGGCAGGTCGGCGTGGCCCACGCCGCCTTGCATCGTGTAGACGAAGGCGCCCTGGTCGCGCAGCAGCAGCGCCTGGCAGTCATCGCCGAGGTCCACGCGAATGCCGAAACAACCGTCGAGCGGTTCGATGGTCGCGCGCACGATGGCATCGCCGAGTCCCTCGCGAAACGTCGCGATGCACCAGTCGCCGTTGTTCGCCACGCCATCGAGCAGCAAGGTGCGTTCCTCGCCAGCACCCATGAGTTTCCCCGGTCCGCCAGGGGGCAGGTCGGCTTCACTCGCCCATCGCCACACGATCGACGCGTTGCCGAGCGCCTCCGCGAGTGTCGCCTCCGCGGGGTTGCGTTCGGCGGCGGTGCGGCCGAGGCGCCGCCGCAGCAGCGCTTCGGTGCCGGGGCGCAGCACGACTCGATCGAGGTGGGCGTGCCATTCCCGTTCGAGTTCGTCGATCGGCTTGCCGAGCGCGTCCGCGGCGGCAACTCCGCCGTAGTAGCGCCGCACCGGCTCGGCGCCGCGCGTATCGAGCAGGAAGCGCATCCAGCTGCCGGCCACGTCGTAGCCATCGAAGTGCGGGTGCAAGCGCAACCAGCTGTAGAAGTCCTCCGCGCCGAGCATCTCCGCGAGCGGCGGCAGGTCGCCGCGCCGGCGATGGAAGGCGGCGACGGCATCGACGTGCACGCCGTGCACGAAGCGCAGCACCGCGTTGGCGAGTCCTTCGGCGACGAACAGGTTGCGCCGTTCGGGGCCGCGCTCGGCGAATTTCTCGGCAACCACGTGCACGAGTTCGTGCACTCGGGTCTGGTCGTTGTCGTGCGGCGCGTGCGACGCGAGCGGCACGGAGTAGCCACTCGCCTGTCCGCCGGTGATCACCTGCAGTTCGTGTTCGTCGTCGTAGAGGAACAGCTCGATCGTGTGCTCGAACTCGGCCATGCCCAGCTCTCTCAGGATGAGCGCAAGGTCCTGTTCGACGAGCGATGCCGTGCGGTCGACGGATGCCTCTGCCGGAGAGCCGGGCCGACAGCGGATCACGAAATGCTCCGTGCGCTCGGCGATGACGAGCGGCGAGTTCTGGGCCGGCAGCAACGTCGCCGCGATCGCGAGCAAGGCGAACTGGCAGAGCATGGATCGCATGTGAGACCTCCACCTGCATGGTAGCGAGTCCGCGGCGAGGTTCTCTCGATGAGAATTGGGCCCGAGTCGTTGGCTTGCACACCTGTTCCGGCACAAGATGTCCCGTCGATGGTGCTACGTCGAAGCTCGGTTGCCAACGTGTTGATGTTGTGCGTGCCAGTGGCTTGCACCACCAACCCAGATGATTCTCACCTGCGGCGACACTTCGACGGCCGGGTGTGGTCCGGTGCCGTCGTGGCGCAGACGGAGAGCGCCGAGAAGCTCGTGCCAGCTCTGGTGCTGCTCGGGACGACGGTTGCCGTGCTGCCGCGGGATCGCGAGCTGCAGCGCGAGTCGAGGGAAGGAGCGCTGACCGAAGGCAGCACCAAGAAGGGCGATGGCGCGGCGATCGGCTTGGGGGTGCTCGGCACCGGCTTCGCTCTCGGCCAACTTGCTGGTGGCGACCGCGCCGGCTCGCTCGAGGTACTGTTCGAGTCGTTCCTCGTCGTCGACGGTGTCACGGAGATCCTCAAGCACGGGGTGCAGCGGGATCGGCCCGGCGACGGCAGCTCCGACTCGTTCCCGTCGGGGCACACCTCGTTCGCCTTCACGATGGCGACGTACATCGCGCGCAGCGTCGACGACCTCGGCGATGCGTGGTACACGAAGCTCGGTTACCTCGCCTATGTTCCCGCTGCATATGTCGGCATCGACCGCAGCGAAGCCAATCGCCACTATCCCTCCGACGTCGCCTTCGGTGCGTTCTTGGGCCTGGTGCTCACCAACATCGTGTACGACGCACACTACGGCGCGCCGGGCCACCGTGGCCTGTACGGCACCGAGGGCGTGCGCGGATGGAGCCTCGAACCATCGGTCAGCGGCGAACGCACGGCCGTCGAGCTCGTCTACCGATTCTAGGATCCGTGACTCGGTGGCCGTGCCGCCCATCGGTGTCGCGTCGCCGCTCGGCAGCGTCTAGCCTTCGGGAATGCGCACCCTTGGTCGAACCGGCGCCACCGTCGAGGCTGTGTCCCTCGGCGGCGAGGGCATCCTGCGGACTCACGGCCGTTCGCGGGACGCCGTGGCGATGATCCTCGACGCGCTGCGCGACGGCGTTCTCTATTGCGACACGGCGCCCGCCTACGCCGAGAGCCAGGACTACTACGGCGAGGCTTTTCGACAGATGCCCGGAGCGCGAGCCGCGCTCTTCCTCGCTTCGAAGACGCACGAGCGCAGACGCGAACGCGCCGAGCAACTGCTCGACGACAGCCTGCGCCGCCTCGGCACCGACCATCTCGACCTGTGGCAGATGCACGATCTTCGTTCGGCGCGCGATCTCGAGCAGATCTTCGGTCGCGGCGGTGCGATCGAGGCCGCAGATGCCGCCAAGAAGTCCGGCAAGGTGCGCTTCGTCGGGCTCACTGGGCACCACGATCCTGCGATCCTGCTCGACGCGATGAACCGCTACGACTTCGACGCCGTGCTCGCGCCGGTCAATCCGGCCGATCCGGCGCGGAAGCCGTTCCTCACGACGGTCATCCCGAAGGCTCGCGAGAAGGGCATGGGCGTCATCGGGATGAAGGTCATGGGCGCTGGCCACATCGTCGCGGATGGCACGGCGACGCCGATGGAGTGCATCCGCTACGCGATGGCCTTCGCCGACACGCTCATCATCGGCTGTAGCTCTTCGGCAGAGGTGCACGAGAACCTCGCTGCGGGTCGCACCGGCATAGCGATGACGCAGGGCGAGCAGCGATTGCTCGAAGCGCGCCTCGCGAAGCGGGCGTCGCGGTACGCCGACTTCAAGGCCTGACGCCGAAGGCCGCTGCGAGGTAGAACGACTCGATGGCGAGGTCGCGCTGCTGGCGCGGGGCTGCGTTCGCACCTTGCCGCAAGCCACACGCGCCGTTCACGGTGCCTTCACGCAAGTGCACGACTCTCTCGCAGCATGAGTGGCAAGAATGCGATCACGGTCTTCTACCTCGACGACGGTTATCCGGAGTCACACGACTACGACAACAACTACGTCGCCGTCGACCAACCGATGTCGCGTGGCTGGTTGCGCGCGCTGCTCGTCTGGGCGCAGGGTGAACGGCATGGACGCGTCCGGCTGACGTCGGCCGCATTCGACGACGAGCAACCGCGGGCGGCCTGTACGAGCGGCGCCGGAGCTGTGGCCGACTGACTCCGGTGGCCCGACGGTCTAGGATCCACGAATGGGCGACCAACCGTTCCAAGGTATGCGCGTCGAGTACGGCGATGCGCCGCTGCAGCGCGCGGCCATGCCAGCCGACCCGTTCGTCTTGTTTCGCGAATGGCTCGACGCGGCGCGTGCCGCCCAGGTCAACGAGCCCAACGGCATGGCGCTCGCGACGTGCGACGCCGGGGGGCAACCGCAAAGTCGCATCGTGCTGCTGAAGCTGCTCGACGACAGTGGGCTGACGTTCTTCACCAACAAGGACAGCGACAAAGGGCAACAGCTGCGCGGCAATGCGCGCGCGGCGGCGACGTTCTGGTGGCCCTTGCCGCGCAATCGGCAGGTGCGCGTCGTGGGGCCGATCGAGCCCACCGCCGAGGCCGTGTCGGATCGCTACTTCGCTGAGCGACCGCGGCGCGCGCAGCTGTGCAGTGCCGCGTCGCCGCAGAGTCGAGTCGTCGCCAGTCGCGCCGAACTGGAGCGGCTGGTCGATGCGTTGGCCCGCCAAGTCGGGGATGGGCCCGTGCCGCGGCCGCCGCACTGGGGTGGCTACGTGCTCGTGCCGCGCACGATCGAGTTCTGGCAAGGGCGCGACGGCCGCTTGCACGACCGGTTCCGCTATGCGAGAGCCGGCGACGGTTGGCAGCTCGATCGGCTCGCACCGTGAGTGTGCTCTTCCTCCGGAACGGCAGCGCGCGTAGTGTTCGGGCATGTGGCGTACTGCTGTCGTCTGTCTGGGTCTGCTCGCCGCGTGTGCCGGTTCTCCTGACTCGAGCGGCGCGATCGCTCTCTGGAACGGCCGCGACCTCGCGGGGTGGCACGCGGACGTTCCGGATGCCGACACCAACCCAACGTTGCCGCCGTCGTTCGTCGCCCGAGATGGGCTGCTCGTGAGCGTCGGCAAGCCGGAGGGGCATCTGATCACCGATGCGTCGTTCCACGACTACCTGCTCACCGTCGAGTGGCGTTGGCCCGGCGAGCCCGGCAACTGCGGTGTGCTCGTGCACGCTTCGAAACCGCGGCGGCTCTACGGAATGTTCCCGCAGTCGATCGAATGCCAGATGCACGTCGGCAATGCCGGCGACTTCTGGTGCATCGGCGAGGACATCACGGTGCCCGACATGGAGGTTCGGCGCGGCCCGAAGGATAAGTGGGGCGTCGACGGCGACCGCGCGCGGAGCATCAACAACCTGACCGACGACAGCGAGAAGCCGGCCGGGCAGTGGAATCAGATGGTCATCGAGTGTCGAGGCCGCGAGGTGAAGATCTGGGTCAACGGCGACATGGTCAATCACGGCTCCGCGTGCACCGCCGACCGCGGCCAGATCGCGCTGCGCCGACTCGGTCGCGGCGAGTTCGCGCACGCGCGAGCACATGAGTTCGCAGAGACCGAGCGTGCGTTCGTCGGCGAGTGCGTAGACGACGTTGAGGCCGTTCTTGCGGCGCGTGACCCAGCCGGTGCGATGCAGCAGGCCGAGGTGCTTGCTGACGTTGGCGAGCGAGAGTCCCGAGTCCGAGACGAGTTCGCCGACCGTGCTCTCGCCGTCGAACAGCAGGTTCATGAGTTGGAGCCGGGACGGTTCGCCGAGCGCGCGGAACTGCTCCGCGACGCGCTCGAGCATGGCCAGGCTCATCGATTCGTGTTTCGCCAAAGTGTGCCTCACTGGTCGCCGGTGACCGCCGGTAGGTCCTTGCGTTCGGCCCATTCGGTCCACGAGCCGTTGAACCAACGCACGTTCTCTTGTAACCGAGCATGTGTCGCATGACGAAGAACGTGTGCGACGCCGTGTGGCCAGTGCGGCACGCCTGGGATGTGGCCGGGGCGCGCTTCGGCCGACTTCTCGCCGCGGAAGCGGGTGGCCGCACGTCGCCTCGTCGCCGGGCCGCCCGTTTCGGATCCTGGGCGAGCATCGGCAGGGCCGGCAAGGTGGCGCCGAACTGAGCGGGGATCTTCGCGGCGAGTCCTGATCTCATTTACTCAACTATATCGTTGAGTA
>JBDSBS010000435.1:0-8135 GCA_039921435.1 Planctomycetota bacterium
GATGCCATCCTGGCCAACGCGACAGAGGTCAAGAAGCCATCGATCCAGAAGTCGCTGCTCGAGAACCGCGATAAGGCGCTGCTGTCGCGCGACCTCGTCACGCTGCGCCTCGACGTGCCCCTCAAGGTCACCGTCGACGACCTGCCGCCGGCCAACCCCGATCCCGAGAAGCTGCGGCCGCTGTTCCAACGGCTCGAGTTCACGAACCTGCTGGCGCAGCTCGCGAGCCAGCCAAAGCCCCAGCCCGACGTCGCCCAGGCGTATGAGATCGTGCGCACGACAGCGCAGTTCGAAGCCCTGCTGGCCCAGCTGCGCGCGGCGCCCTCGGTCGCCTTGGCGGTCGAGACCACGGGTTCGCAACCGCGCGGCCGCAAGCTCGTCGGCATCGCGTTCGCCCATGCGCCGGGCAAGGCCGCCTACGTGCCGCTCAACCTCGACCCGCCGATCCTGGCCAGTGGCCGCACCGCCGTGCTGCAAGCTCTGCAGCCCATACTGTCAGCGGCGAAGCCCACCAAGTCCGCCCACAACGGCAAGCGCATCATGGCGGCGCTGCGCGCGGCTGGCTTGCAACTCGGTGGGTTCGAGTTCGACGCGCAGCTCGCGAGCTACTGCGCCGAGCCCGGCGTGCGGTCGCACTCGCTCGATGCGCTGGCGCTCGAGCACTTCGCGTTCAAAAAGTCAGTTCACAAGGACCTCGTCGGCACCGGCAAGAAGCAGCTCACGTTCGATCAAGTCGACCCGGCCCTGGCCGGCAACTTCGTCTGCGAAGAAGCCGACCTGGCCCTGCGCCTGCGCCCGCCGCTGCAGCAAGCACTCGAGCACCACCGCGTCGAGGCCATCTACCGCGACCTCGAACTGCCGCTGCAACCGGTCCTGCTCCACATGGAGTGGGAAGGCATCAACATCGACCGCGAGCACCTGGCCAGACTCTCGGTCGAGATGCAGCATCGCATCGCCGAGCTCGAGAAGCGCGCCTGGGAACGCGCCGGGCACGAGTTCAACCTCGGTTCGCCGCAGCAGCTCGGCGTCGTGCTGTTCGACGAGCTCGAAGCGCACCGCCTCGCCGACATCCAGAAGCCCAAACGCACGAAGACTGGCCAATACAAAACCGACCACGACGTGCTCGAGAAGCTTGCACCGCACCACGAAGTGGCGCAGCTCGCGCTCGACTGGCGGCAGTTGAGCAGGCTCAAGGGCACCTACGTCGACAGCCTGCCGCTGCTGGTCGACCCAACCACCAAGCGCGTGCACACGACGTTCAACCAGGCGGTCGCGGCGACGGGGCGACTCAGTTCCGAGGACCCCAACCTGCAGAACATTCCGATTCGCACCGAGGAAGGCCGCAAGGTGCGCGCTGCGTTCGTCGCGCGCGGCAGCGACTGGGTGCTGATGTCGGCCGACTACAGCCAGATCGAACTGCGCATCCTGGCGCACCTGTCGGGCGACAAGGCGCTCGTCGAGTCGTTCCAACGCGGCGAAGACATCCACGCGCGCACGGCTGCGCTGGTGCACGGCCTGCTGCCCAACATGGTCACGCCTGAGCTGCGCAACCAGGCAAAGATCATCAACTACGGCCTCATGTACGGCATGGGCCCCTCGCGCCTCGCCAACGAGACCGGCATGCGGCCGCCTGAGGCGAAGAAGTTCATCGAGAGCTACTTTCGGGCGCTGCCCGGCGTGAAGAAGTACCTCGACGGCTCGCTGCAGCAAGCGCGCGAGCAGAAGGAGGTCTGGACGATCTTCGGCCGCCGCCGGCCGCTGCCCGACATCGATTCGACCAACGCGATGCTGCGCGTCGCAGCCGAGAACATGGCGGTCAACACGCCGATCCAAGGTGCGGCCGCCGACATCGTCAAGCGTGCAATGCTGGCCGTGCACGCGTCGCTGGTGCGGCGTTCGCTGAAGGCGAAGCTGCTGCTACAGGTGCACGACGAACTCGTGCTCGACGTGCCTGAGGACGAAGTGCTCGAAGTCGAACGGCTCGTGCGCGACGCGATGGCAGGTGCTGCCGAGTTGAAGGTTCCGCTCGATGTCTCGATCGGGCACGGCAAAAACTGGCTCAAGGCGCACTGACCTCACATTCGCAACCGCAGTGCGCGTACTTCGTGCCGGCTGCCAACCCGCTCGGCCTGCTCACGAGCGAAGCTCTGCGCGTGCAGCGTCCCAGCGATGTGCAGCAAACCTCACGGGAGCCGCAGGTCGACTTCGGCGGTCTCACAGGCACGCACGTCGACGGTGCGACGGTGCACACCGTGCGGGCCGAGGTCGAGATCGACCTGCCACGCACCCGGCGCGAGTGCTGCGTCCGTGACGACGGGGCCGGTGCCGGGGAGCTTGCCGTCGCGCGAATAGTAGCCGCTCTCTCGATCGAGGCCTGGCTTCTGGCTCTGGCCGTCGGGGCCTGTCAGCGTCAGCATGCCGGCAACGAACACGCCGCCTCGTTCGCGCACCTGAATGCGGATGCGGCCGCCGTGCTGCAGCGTCAACGGCACGCGCGTTCCGCCCGGCGGCACCAGAACCCGCAGTTGTCGTGACATCACGAAGCGATCGTCGCCCTCGGCGCGGTTCGACGCGCCAATGCTCATCTCATAGTCGCCCGGCGCGATCTCGCATCGGTAGTGACCCTCGACATCCCGGGCGACGGTCAGACCGGCGCTGCTCTTCGCACCCGTGGCGCGGCAAAGCACCGCAAACTGCTGCACCGCAATCGCGCTCGTCACGTCGAACGTCACCGGCACGGCCAACAGATCGCCGAGATCGACCAGGATCGGCCGATCGGGCGCAGAATCGAGCGGCAGTTCGACAGGAACCGAAGACGGCTGACCTTGGAGCCGCACCGAGACCTGCTGCACGTTCGCGTGCTCGCGCAACAAGCGCACTTCACCGCGTTCGTCGGTGGTCAGCGGCGAGCCAACTTGGAAAGGCCCATCGTGTTTGAGATACGCGTTCTGCACCGGCACCCCGAGCCGCACGACGCGCAGCAGGACGGTATTGCCGGCGAGCTGGACCGGCACATCCGCCGGAGCGGTCACTTGACGCATGCCGACGAACGGCTCGAAGCGCTGGTAGCTCTGTGCGAAGTAGAGCGTGCCCTTCGTGCCAGTCCGCGCGGCGAGCCGGAACCGCCCGTTCTCATCGGTCTTTGCCCCGGGTACGAGCATCAGGTCCTGCCACGTCGTGCCGACGAACTGGAGGTCCCATGCCAACTCGAGGGTCACCTGGGGCGACGGGCACCAATGCACGAACTCGCCGATCACCGGTCGCCCCTGGGGGTCGCGCAGCTCGCCCGTGATCCACGCCGGCTGCGACAACGTCAGCACACCGACGTCGGTGCGGGCGCCGAACGCGCAGGTCGCCCGCGCGGTCGTCTGCAGCAGGTCGTCGCGCGGCTCACCGCTGTCCGGGATCGCGCCGTGCCGGCCGGCGACCTGCTTCTTCCCCTGATCCTCGTGCATCGCCAACGCGACGAGGAACAACTCGGTGGCCATCGGCATCTTCAGCACGAAGCTCCCGTCCGCCGCCGTGTTCGCCGCGTGACGCGGCTCGCGAGGCTTGCCGTCGAGCCAGGCGAACGCCGACACGCGCGTGCACGGCACCGGTTCGCCATGGTGGTCGACGACCGTGCCGACGATCATCGCGACGGGCTGCACGGGGATTTCGTAGGCTGCCTCGGCGTGGCGACTTGGCGAAAGCTCCACCGTGAGCTCGAAGTCCTGGTAGTTCGGATCGGCAGCGCCGATCCGCGCCGCGAAGGCATCGCCGGCGCGATCCGGCGTCGCGATCGCGAACGCGCCGTGCTCGTCGGGCAGCAGCTGCCGCATCTCCTGCTCGTCGCCGCCGGGCAGCCGCACTTCGATCGGCGTGCTCCACGGTGCGTTCGGATCGAGCCCCGTGAGCTGGCAGCGCACGATGCGCGGCGCAGCACCCTCGGGCAAGGTCGCCGCTGTTCGTTGCACGCCGACGTGCGCGTCTGCAGTCGTGTTCGCCAACACTGGCGCGGCGGCGCCGGTAACCGTCGCTGGATCCGGCGATGGCTTCGGGCTGGCCGCCGGTACTGCGAACTGCCAAACGGAGAGAGCCACGAGAGCGGTGGCCGCTGCGGCGGCGAGCAGTTTCATCTTCATGCAGATCACCAGGGTCATGCCCGCAAACCACAGCGGCAGTTGTGGACCTGCGAACAGCAAGCCAGCGAACGCTGACCTCGCCGGGCCGTCGTGGCCACGCAGCCGCGCCCGCAGCGTGTCGCGCGCGCGGCGCAAGTGGCTGCGCACAGCATCGGCGGTGAGGCCGTGAACTCGCGCCAGTTCCTCGACTGCGCGCCCTTCGAAGTAGTGCAGCAGCACCAACGAGCGCTGCGGTTCTGGCAGCGCCAGAACCTCACGTACGACGAGCTGCTGCAACTCGGCGCGACCGGCGGCGTCGGCCGCCGACTCGGCGAGATCCCGCCCGGCGACGGCCTGCTCGCGGCGTTCGGAGCGGCGCTGCGCACGACCACGCAAGTGCACGACATTGCGCAGCACGGTCGTCAGGAACCCACGCGCCGACCCGCACGCCGTGGGCGGATTCTGCACGACGCGCAACCACGTCTCCTGCGCCGCATCCGCCGCCGCATGCTGGTCGCGACAGAGCTGCAGACTCAATCGCCGCACGCAGTCGGCGTGGGCCAGCAACGCATCGAGGTCGAAGGGGGGCGACACGCCCCCACAATGCCGCGGCAGCCGGCGCCGGTCGAAATCCGTCGGCATTCTTCGGTCGGCCCCCGGCGCGACCAGTCGGGTACCAACTGTACCAACGCGCTACTTCGGCACCGCGCGGTTGCCTTCGTGCCCTGGCTGGTATTGGCGCTCGATGTGCCCCTGCAGGTCCTCGCGATAGAAGTACACCTCGCGCAGGTTGCCAGCCGCGTAGCGCAAAGCCTGGTCGTTGAAGTGTGGCGAACTCGGGTGGCCGCTCTGGCCGCCGGCACTGACCGCACGAGCTCGCACCTTGGGCCCGAACTCGACGACGGCGACAAAGCTGTTGCCGCTGGTGCCGTACCACTTCTTCGTCTGCGGGTAGGCGCGTGCACCAAACGATGCCAACGAACCCCAGCGCGCTGACGTGAAGCCGACTGGCAGGCTAGGCCCCGCGTCGTCGAATGCATGCACGATGTCGCCAGTAAGGCGCTGGCTGCGATTGATGTCAGCCCACGGCGTGCGCCAGCTACCGAAGTCGGCCGCGAGCTTGTCGCAGGCGGCGGCGAGGGCATCGAGGGCCGGATGCGGCGAGCTGCGGCGCGCGCGACGACCGCTCTCTTCGCCGTAGAACACAGCCAGCGACGTAGCGACCGAGCCCACTGACCAGCGGTAGTCCCAGCCGCGAAAGATCGCGATGGCTTCGGCGAGCTTGGCCCGCAGCGGGTCGTCGGCCAGCAACTGGTCGAAGTCGCGCACGAGTGGCGGAATCGACTCCGCGAACGCCGGCAGGTAGCTGTCGTAGGCGGCCGTCACGAGCCCATCGAGCGTGAAGTCCTTCTTGTTCTCGAGCACCGCCATCGCGTGCACGCCGCGTGGGTTCTCGCTGCCGCTGTCGACGTAGGCCGGGTAGTCGGCCTGCTTCGGGCTGTCGTTGGCAGCCGCCGACCAGGGCCAGTTGTTCGTGTTGTAGAGCCAGCCGCAGGCGGGATTGAGCACGAACGGGCTCTTCTCGACCGCGAGCGGCGGGCCCCACTGTGTCGCCGGATCACTGCCGTCGACGGGCCGGTTCCAGTCGAAGCGAAGGTCGCGCTGCGGCACGAAGTTGGCGTGCAGGTAGGCAATGTTGCCCTCGCGGTCGGCGAAGATCGTGTTGTTGGATGAGTTGGTGTGCAGCTCCATCGTCGCCCGGAACGCCGCGTAGTTGCGCGCCTTGGTGCGCGAGTACGACTGCGTCAGTGCCTTCAGCGGTTCTTCCTTGAGGCGCACGGCGACCCAGCGACCGTCCTGTTGGCGCACGACCGGGCCGTGCGGCGTGCGGTAGGTCGTGAACTCGCGCTGCACCATGCCGGCCGCGGTCCGGTAGGGCACCACGATGCGCTTCTTCTGCACGGGCCGCTCCTGATCGCCGACCCGATAGAACAGCTCGCTGCCCTTCTCGACGATCGTCAGCAGGTACTCGTCGATGTTGTCGACGCTGCTCGAGGTGTGCATCCACCCGGCCGTCTCGTTGAAGCCCTGGTAGACGAAGAACTGCCCCCAGGTCACGGCCCCGTAGGCGTTGAGCCCTTCGTCGCTCGACACCTGCACCTCGGCGCGGAAGTAGAACGACGTGTGCGGGTTGATCAGCAGCAGCGTGTGACCAGCCGTTGTATTGGCGGGAGCGATGGCGATGCCGTTCGAACCGGAGGGCTCGACGTACACGGGCTCCGCCATCGCCGTCTCGGGGATCGTTTCCTTGCCGTAGAACAACGCCAGCTTGGCCGCCGAGACGCTTTCGATGTCACCGCCGATGCTGCCTTCGCTGAACGAGAGCGCCATCCACGGTTCAAAGCGCGTCAGCACGCGCGGCTTCACTTCGGGATGCGAATGCAGGTAGTAGTTGAGTCCACAGGCCCACGCGTTCATGAGTGCTTGCAGCCACGCGGGGCTCGCCGCGTACATCGCCTGCAGCTCGCCAGGATCGATGAACAGCCTCATGCGCAGATCCGTGTAGAGCGCTGCTTCGCCTTCGGCCTCGGCCAGGCGCCCCATCGCGTTGAGGAAGTTCGTCTCGATGCGCGGAAAGTCGTCCTCGGCCTGAGCGTACATGAGCCCGAACACGGCGTCCGCGTCGGTCTTGCCGTGCACGTGCGGGATGCCCCAGTCGTCGCGCACGATGGTGACGCGGCCCGCCTGCTGTTGCCAAGCGGTGAGTTCGTCACGGCTCGGCGTGCCGGATGTGGAAGTGCAGGCCGTGAGGAGGGCGAGCAGCGCCCACGCGAGATGGTTCCGGATCATGATTGGCTCGGGGCGCGCCACGATAGAGGCGCTGGCGCGCGGCCGCGAGTCGGCACCCGTTGCATTCTCACGACCGCGTGACCCCCGCGGCCCCGGGCATTACTGCATCGACTCGGAGGCGCGCACGATGACCTTCGCGCCGCGCGGAATGATCTTGAACAAGTCCTCGATGTCGGGCGCGAACATGCGGATGCAGCCTGCCGACGACATCGTGCAGATCGTGTCGGGCATGGGCGTGCCGTGCGCGCCAAAACCCGTGTAGCGATCGTGGCGGAACTTGATGAAGTACTCGCCGAGGATGTTGCCGGGATGCCCGTACGGATAGCGCTTGCCATCGGGTGCGGTCCACTCGGGCCGCGGTTGCTTCTCCTCGACGGTGAACTCGGTGACCGGCGTGCGGTCGTTCTCGCCGTGTCCGACCCAGTACAGCCGCAGCAACTGGTCGCCGACGTAGACAGCCATCGAGAAGCTGCGCTTCTCGACGACGGCATAGATCGGATCGACCGGCACCTTGATCTTCTGTCCCACCTGCAGCGCGTTGGGGTTGTGGATGCGGTTCAGCACGGCGAGCGTGCCGTCTTCGACCACGACCTTCTCGCGGCGGAACTTGCTCGCGATGCGCGCCAGCGAGTCGCCAGAGGCCACCGTGTAGCTGCGCGAAGCGGCGACGTTGCCCGGATCGCAGAGGCAACGATCGACGCGGATCAGATGCTGGCGGTAGGCGTCGTCGACGAACGCACGCGCGTCGCGGTCCAAACGTTCGATGCGGCCCTTGAGCGCGAGACCGAGCAGCAGCGAGCCAGCCTGCAGTGCCTCGGGGTCGGGCAGGGCCATGCCCGCGTTGAGCGCCTTGCTCGCCTTGTCGCGTCCTTCGGCCGAATGCAGGAAGCTGTTGTCGGCACCGAGCGCCGCGAGCAGGGCCGGGAAGTCGTTGCCTGGCGCGTCGAGCGCAGCCGCGAGGCGCGGGCGTCCCTGCGCGATGCGCGCCTGCACGAGCAGGGACCAACCGGCGGCAACGGCAGCGGGCTCGCGCTGGTTGACGCGGGAGAGCAGTTCATCGAAGGCGGCGGGTGGCATCGATGCCGCCGCATCGCCGCTCTCCTGCGCGCCACTGCTCTTTTGGGCCGCGCCGCTCTTTTGGGCCCCACCGCTCCTTTGGGCCCCACTGTCGAGCGGGGCCGT
>JBDSBS010000436.1:0-2755 GCA_039921435.1 Planctomycetota bacterium
AGCTCGACGGCGACCGCGAAGTACAGGCCTACTTCACCATCGGCTTCGTCTTTTGAGCCCCGGTCCCGCAGCTCACGCGGAGGCAGCACACAGCCGCCGCACCGCCTGCCCGATCGCCGTCACGGCACCGCCGAGATCCCACTCGCCGCGGCCGCGGTCGCCGGTCCAGTTGCTGATCGCGCGCACGTGCAGCAGCGGCACTTCGAGTTGGCGGCAGACGTAGGCCACCGCCGCCCCTTCCATCGTCTCGATGTCGGCACCGCTGCGCGCGGCCATGCGTTCGGACGTGGCTTCGGTGCCGCTGCACGTGCTCACCGTGACACCGCGCACGAGTGGCACATCGAGCAAGCTCGCCACCTGCTGTGCCATGCGCGGGTTTGCCGGAAACGACCTCAGCCCGCCCAGGATCTTGCCGCCGGCTTCACCACCGTGGGCAGACGTGTAGAGAGACGTGGGCCCCGGCTCGATGGCCTGGAACCCCGTTGGCGTTTCCACACCCTCGTCGCCGAAGCTGTCGCTCGCAACGACACACAATCCGCCGAGTCGCGCAGGCGCAGGCGTCGACCGATGGCGATCGGGAAACGCCCCGGCGACGCCGAACAGCAGGACTGCGCGCGCCAAAGGCTTGTTGCGCAGCACGGTCGGCAACTGCATCGCCGCCGCGGTCTTGCCGACGCCGATCACGTGCACGAGACCTTCGCGATCGAAGGACCGCTCGAGCATGGAGGCACAGACGAGCACGAAGTCGCCGATCGGCACGCCGCCATAGCTCGAGCCACCGTGCTTCGACCCGGCTCCGCTCACCGATCGACGCCCGCCCCCACCTTGCCCTTCACCACGAGCAGGTGCTGGTAGTCCTCGTCGCTGGCGGCAAACTGCTCGGCGAACCGGCGCCAGGCATCGGCCACGACCGCGAAGCGGCAGCTGTCGGTGCGGCTCGGCTCGTTGTTCTTTGCCGCGATGCTGAGTCCGTCGACCGCGGTCACGTGGGCCAAGAACTGGTGCAAAATCGCGGCCCGCTGGCAGTGTTCAGCCTCGTCGTAGTCGAGTCCCTGCAACATCGACACACCGGCGAGGAACGCGGCACGCCCGAGCCGTTCCAACTTCTGCGCGTGCCCAGGCGAGAACGACGGCGACCTCGCGAGCACGTTGACGAGCGAGCTACAGGCCG
This sequence comes from Planctomycetota bacterium, assembly GCA_039921435.1. Taxonomy (GTDB): domain Bacteria; phylum Planctomycetota; class UBA1135; order UBA1135; family UBA2386; genus DASVAL01. The sequence goes on from JBDSBS010000436.1 coordinate 1,172, forward strand.
CAAAGTCCGACACCGTCGCGGTCACCTTGCGATCGAGCTCCTGCAACTCCGGCGACTTCTTGCGCGAGGACACCGAACGCATGGACTTTTGCACGCTGCCGACGAACTGCTCGACCTTCGACGACAGGCTCGACGACGACGACGACCGCTGCACGGTCACCGCCGCGCGTTGCGCACCGACCTGGGCCAACCGCGCCTGAGTCCCGTACGAGCGCACCGCAGTCACGCCGAAGAACAGGAACCCAAGGCCGCCGACGAGCACGAGCAGCATGATGGGACCCGCACCGCGACCGCGGCGCGCTGCGGCCGCTGGCCCGCGAACGACTGCCTCGCGAACAAGAGGTGGCAGCCGCTCGGGCAGGGGTGGTGGCCCCACCTTTGTCAGCGGTGGCGGCAGACACGGCGGTACGTTGCCGCCGAGCGCTGCCGCCGAAGCGATCTGCGCAGCGGCTGTGTCAGCCCCAACGGCCGTGCCGATGCTCGACCGCTCGCCAAACGCCGCGATGAGGTCGTGCACGCTCTGGAAGCGCGCCGCCGGGTCCTTCTGCAGGCAGCGCTGCAACACCGCGCGCTCGAGTCCCGACAGGTGTGCTGGCAGGCTCGGCGCTTCCTTCTCGTGCTTACGCAGCACTTCCCATTCGCTGTCGCCCTTGAACGGCACGCAGCCGCACAAGATCTCGTAGAGCATGACGCCGAGCGAGTAGATGTCGCTGCGGTGGTCGCCGCGCCGCTGCAGCATCTCGGGCGCCATGTAGTACGGCGTGCCGCGGCCCATCGACAGGCTGCCGCGACTGTGCGTGACGAGTTTGCTGAGCCCGTAGTCGCCCAGGCGCGCAACCGAACCCTTCAAGAACACGTTCGCGGGCTTGATGTCGAAGTGCACGAGCGAACGTTCGTGCAGCGCCGCGAGGCCGCGACAGCATTGCAGGAAGTAGCGCAGCAGATCGTCCTTCTCGGCTGGCGTCGGCACCTGTGCTCCGTTCGCCGCCGCAGTCGGAATGCGATCGCGCAGCGTCTCCGTGCCCGCGAACGACATCACCAGGAACGGAATGCCGTCGACTTCGCCGCGGTCTTCGATCGAGACGAGGTTGGGGTGGTCGATCTGCGCGAAGTACTTGACCTGTTCGAGCTCGAGCAGCACCGCGCGCCGCACCTCGGTGTCGTCGACCTGCAGGAACTTGATCGCATAGTCCTTGCCGATCGACTGCTTCTTGGCGCGGAACACGAGCCCGAACGTGCCGCCGCCGAGCTTCGTCGTGATCTCGAAGCCGGGCACGTAGCCGGGCTTTCGGTAGTGGCAGTAGAACGCTTCCCAATCCGGCAGACGTTCGGGTTCGGGGGTCGACATAGCCGGGGCAGTCTATCGTGCGCGGCGCGGTGCAGGCCTCGGCCTTCGCGTCTGGTGCGACTCGGCAAACTCTCCCCACCGCATGGGGCAAGCGCTGCGTCGTGTCACCGCCGAGGCGCGCGCCGCCACGGTTGGCTCGCGGCCCACGAGCAGCAAGTAGCACCCGGCTGTAGCAATCGCGACGCCGAGTTCCACCGGCGCGAGTGCACGGCGCCGGCTGGCGAGGAACGACTGCG
>JBDSBS010000437.1:0-4057 GCA_039921435.1 Planctomycetota bacterium
GGCGGCTGGCAGGCGACGGGCGGCATCACGTTCACGGGCGCTCCAGCCGAGTTCCGCGACTGTTCGTTCACCGATGCGCACGGCGAGGACTTGATCAACCTCATCGGTGTGCGCTTCCATTTCGAACGCTGCCGCTTCGACGGCGGCCCCAACGACCTCTTCGACGGCGACTTCGTCACCGGCGACGTCATCGACTGCAGCTTCGCCAACTCGGGCGAGGATGCCATCGACGTCAGCGGCTCGCTCGTGACCGTGCGCGGCTGCACCTTCGAGAAGATCGGCGACAAGGCCTTCTCGGTCGGCGAAGGCTCGAACGTGACGGCGATTGCCAACCACGTGCGCTCGGCCTCGATCGCGGTGGCTTCCAAGGACCGTTCCATGGCCACGATCGACGATCTCACCGTCGACGCGGTCGAGCACTACGTGCTGGCGGCCTTCATCAAGAAGCCCCAGTTCGGTGGGTCGCACATGGTCGTCAAGAACCTGCACTGGACCGGGGCCACTCCAGCGCTCCACATCGCGCAAACCGGCTGCTCGATCGAAGTCGACGGCGTCACGATCCCGACCGAGCCCATCGACGTCGAAGCGCTCTACCGCCAGAAGGTGCTAGGCAAGTGACTCGCTTCGAAATCAAGCTGGTCGCTGCCGAAGCCGATCTCGCCCGAGTGCGCGCCGAACTGCGCCTGCTACCGACAGCCTTGCGACAGCTGCACCCACCGCGCACCGTGCAGAGCGTCTACTTCGACACGCGCGAAGGCCAGGCCCTCGCCGACAACCTGGCCGGCATCAGCGAGCGACGAAAGTTTCGGCTGCGCTGGTACGGCGAAGAGACGACGACGGTGACTGGCCACTTCGAGTGCAAGCAGCGCTACAGTGGGCTGGGCGACAAGCAACTGTTCGAACTGGCCGAGCCCGTGCGCGTGGCCGGCAACACGCGCGTGCAGCTCGGCCGCGACTTGCAGCGGCTGCTGCCTAAAGCGGCTGCGATGCACCTTGACGGCCGCGAACCGGCGCAGTGGATCCGCTACCACCGCGAATACCTGGGCAGCGCCGACGGCGCCCTGCGCGTCACGATCGACCGCGACCTGGCAGCCTTCGACCAGCGCTTCGACTTCCTGCTGTCGTGCCGCAAGCGCACGCCGCTGCCGCCGCTGCTCGTGGTCGAGATCAAGGCCGCCGCGGAGCAGCGCGAAGCGATCGAGCGCTTCCTACAGGGCGTCGATCTGCCGCCGAGCAAGTGTTCGAAGTTCGTGCTCGCATCGATGCCGAGCGAGGCCCCGCTGGCCTCGGGCCATTTCGGGGCGTAGGGGCGCGCAGGGGCGAAGGGCGAGCACGCGGACGGCTCGGCGACAGCGCGCTCACCGGCAGGCGGGACTCACTTGCCGTCGCGCAGCTCCTGCACGAGGTCGAGCTCCTCGTAGACCTTCTCGATCGCCTCGAGCATGCCGCCCGTATGCACCGACACGCAGCGGTTGACGCGTTCGTCGAACCAGAAGTTTCCCGGCAGCGACTCGATGTTGCCGTCGAAGACGAGTCCGACGACTTCCGCATTGCGGTTGAGCACAGGGCTGCCTGAGTTGCCGCCGATGATGTCCGCGGTGCAGACGAAGTTGATCGGCGTGTCGAGGTTGAGTTTGCTGCGCTTCTCGATCCAGCGCTTGGGCAGGTCGAACGGATCCTGGTTGTCGAACGCGCGGTTGCGCTCATAGAGGCCCCAGAACGTGGTCTTCGGCGACACCAGCGTGGTGCCCGCTTCGTAGCCCTTCACGGTGCCGTAGGCCAAGCGCAGCGAGAACGTGGCGTCCGGATAGACCGCGGTGCCGTAGGCGTCGAAGCGCGCCTGGTTGATGACGGTCTTCGCCGGCGGCAGGATCTCGCGCTCGAGCTTGGCGCGGAAGGCCTGCGACTTGGGGGTGGGCCTGTTCTCCGTGATGAGCGCACGGTAGTCGGCGTAGCCCTTGGCGATCGCCTCGAACGCGGCCTTGACCTCGGGCTTGCCCGACTTGGCGATCAGCTCGCCATCGCGCGCCTGCATCTTCGCCATCATCTCCTTGTCGTTGAGGCCGGCGAGGTGGCCTTCGATGGCTTTCAGCGTGTTGGCGACGCCGAAGTATTGATCGCGCAAATCGAACGCAGCCTTCTCACTCTTCTTCATCTGCGCCGCGAGCACGTCGCGCGCCTGCCGCAACCCAGCCACTTGTTGTGGCACCCGCACATCGCGCCGAAACTCCATCTCAGCGTGCGTCAGCGAACGTTCGGTTCCACCCGGGTGCCCCGACACGAAGACCAGCTCGTCGGTCTTGGCGCCAGCCGCGTTCCACTTGAAGTACCACTTCGACGAGTCGATGGGCTTGCCGTCTTCGTAGACGCGGAAGAACGCGCAGTCGAGGTCGTAGCGCGGATAGGTGAAGTTGTCGTAGTCGCCACCGAAGAACGCAACCTGCTTCTCTGGCGCAAACACGACGCGCACGTCGTCGTAGATGTGGTAGACGTAGATGCGATACTGGTTGCCGTCGTAGAGCGGCACCAAGTCGGCCTTGATGTGCTTCGCCCCGTCAGTAATGGCGTCGCACAGGTCTTCGGCCTTCGCGCGCCACTCGTTGCCTTCGGGTGTTTTGTCTTCGGCCTTGGCAGCGAGCACCTGCTTGGTCACGTCGCGCACCTCGGTGAGTTGGCGCAGCGTCAGGTCGGCGCCCTTCACCTCGCTGCCGTAGAGGCGCGAGCTGAAGCCGTCCTTCACCCAGTCCTTCTCCTGAGTGGACACCTTCTGCAGCGTCGCGAGGGCGACGTGGTGGTTCGTCATCACGAGGCCGTTCGGCGACACGAATGAACCGGAGCCACCCGTGTCGAAGCGCACCGAGCCGAGCCGCACATGCTCGAGCCACTCGGCCGTGGGTTCGAAGCCGTACTTCTCCTTGAGCACCTGCAGCGGCAGGCTGTCGAAGGGCCACATGCCCTCGTCGGGCAGGGCGGCGGAGCGGGGGAAGGCAGCGCCGAGCGCAATGACGGCGGCAGTCAGATGAACGAGTGGGGTCAGGTGCATGAAACATTCCTCGGTGGCGTCGCCGTGGAGCCGGCGAACGGGCCGAAGATGATAGGCAATGCACCCGTCAGGGCCACAACGCGGACGACTCTCTGGCGCACGTCGGGCACCGTTCCCTGCCGCCCGCGCCGCCGCGGGCAGATGGGCGGCTAGGCGCGCACCTCACGCGGCTCCGACCACTCGATCGATGTCCGACCTCGCGTTCATGACGCGCTCCAACGGGTGCTCGCGGGTTTCCGCGCGAGCAACGTTGCCGATCAGGCCGCGGACCTCGTTCCCCCACGGCGGCGAAGCCCCGCGCAGCTCGAGCCCGTGCGCAGCGACGCCGTCGCGAATGCGTTCGCAGGCCGGGCAGAGCACCCGCACGAGGTCGGGCGGCGGCTCGTCCCAGCGCCAACCGGTGCAGTGCCAGCAGGATCGCACGATACGGAGCCGCCCACCGGTCGCTAGCATGCCGCCGTGACTTTGCGGCAGTCCGTCCACCATCTGCTCGAAGGCGCCCCCACCAGCCGCACGACGCGCCTCGTTCGCGCGGCCCTTGCTGCGCTGATCCTGCTCAACGTCGCCGCCGTCGTGCTCGAGACCGTGCCGTCCGTGCACGCGCGCGCGCCGGACTTGTTCACAGCGTTCGAGCGCATCTCGATCGCCATCTTCTCGCTCGAGTACCTGCTGCGCCTGTGGTGCGCGGTCGAAGACGTGCGCTTCCGAGCTCCGGTGCGGGGCCGCCTGCGCTGGGCTTTGACGCCCGCCGCGCTGGTCGACCTGCTCGCCGTGCTGCCAGGTTACCTACCGACCGGCGCGTTCGACCTGCGCACGCTGCGGTTGCTGCGCCTCGTCCGCATCGTGCGGCTGGCCAAGTTGGGCCGTTACTCGGTCGCCGTACAGACGCTGCAGAACGTGCTGCGCAGCAAAGCCGCCGACTTGTTGTCGCTGCTGATGCTCCTGTTCGCGCTGCTGATCGTGACGTCGACGCTGATGTTCTTCCTCGAACACGAAGCGCAGCCGGACGCCTTC
>JBDSBS010000438.1:0-8012 GCA_039921435.1 Planctomycetota bacterium
GTCGCATCAGTTTACACCAGGAATAGATCCGCGTGGAGCCTATGGCGTGGTCGGCATCCACGTCGCCGACCTGCTGCCGCAGCATGCTGGAGACGAGGTGATTGTGGCCACCTTGTCAGGTGACGTGTTCGTGTTGGACGAGACTCTGTCGACTGTGCATTGGCGAACTCATGTGCCGGGTGGCATCGGCGCGTACAACTCGATCCGTGTCGAGAACCTCAACCCCAACGGCGACAACCTCAAGGAACTCTACATCGCGGGCTCGTACGGCCTGTGGCGCTTCTACCAACCGGGTGAAACGAACCTCATACCATGAGAAGATCCATGATTCCTTGCGTGTCTTCGCTTTTGCTTCTTGCCTTAGCTCTGTGTGAGCCGGCCCATGCACAGCAGATTTGGAAGGTAAACTGTGCAGGAGGTCCCGGTGTGCACTTCACTGACTTCCCGCCCGCGGTTGCTGCAGCTGCTCCGGGAGATGAGATATGGGTGTACCGGTCAGCCTTTACGTGTCCCGCGGTCCATGGCTACACACCCGCAGTAATCAACAAACCCTTGCGAATCGTTGGTTTTTCGGTTGGCGCTTCGCCAGGTGGTCCATCGCAGGTTGGCTTTGCAGGACTGTTTGTGATCGTTGGTATTCCTGCAGGCCAGCAGGTGCTGATAAGCAACATATCGCTTGGCGTCACATTTAACGCTGGCTTGGGACCCAGTGGCATCGTTGCCACCGATTGCGCGGGCGACATCCTTCTCGAGGACGTCAACTACTACGGCAACGGCGTGCCCAATTCCTACGTGCACTTCGAGCGCTGCCACAACGTTGTGTTGCGTGGCTGCGAGTTTGCACTCAGCGGTTACCCGATCAAGGTCATCGACTCGACGATGCTCATGACGACGACGGCGGTCTATCACGACCCGCCGTATGGTGGCGCGTTCTCCTTCTGGGCTTACCAGCAGACGACCGAAGGCATCCGCCTCGCCAACTCGACGGTGACGATCGTGAACTCCTCCGTGCGGGGCAACAACCACTACGGCAACAACGTTTGGATCGCTCGCCCGGCGGCAGTGATCGAAAGCGGCACGTTGCGCCTCGGCCCTTTCGCCAGCCTGCGCGGTGGCCTGATCCCCCAGTTCCCCTACCAGGCAGAAGGCTACGCGATCCTCGGTGCCGGCACCGTCGAGAAGGACTTCCGAGCCACGATTTCCCAGCCCGTGCTGTCGCCGAATCCGCCCGTGCTCGTCGACCGGTCAGCGGTCTTCCACGACTGGCTCGTCGGCAACGGCACGTTCCGCGTCAGTGTCGCCGGCCCACCAGGGGGCTGCGCGCTGCTGGCCCTCGCTGACATGACCCCGTTCCCGCAGGTGACCCCGTTGGGCACGCTCGCGCTCGACCCGTTCACCCTCACGACCATCGGCTTCGCTACCCTACCACCACCCAACGGTTGGTACGAATGGACCTTGTTCTGCCCGAGCGCTGCGGCGGTCGCCCACGCGTTCGTGTTCCAAGCCATGACGATTTCCCCGAGCGGTGTGCTGTCGCTGACCCTGCCGTCGCCGTTCACGGTCGGCTGGCCGGCCGGGCAGATCCCGTGAGTCCTCAACGACGTACGGTGCGCACACTGCCGATCCACGCAACGACGCCAGAGGCCAACCAGGCCACTACACGGTCGGCGAAACCCGCGGCCGCGAGCGGCACATAGAAGCCGACAATCGCACCGCCGCCGCCGACCAACATCGCCGCCAGCGCCCACGGCGGTGCCACGGCACCGCACCAGAGCCGCACGAGCAGCAGCGGCCCGAAGGCCGAGCCGAGCGCGGCCCACGCGAACATCACGTTGTTGAAGACGTCGCTAGGCAACAGCAATGCCGCGACCGTCGCCAACAGGCCGATGGCGAGCACCGTGCCGCGCGCGGTGCGCAGCATGCCGGCTTCGGTCTTGCCGGCAAAGCCGAGGTCGTGCGTGACGCAGCTCGCGCAGGTCAGCAGCTGGCTGTCGACGGTCGACATGATAGCGGCGAGCACGGCCGCGAGAATGATGCCGTCGACGAGCGGTGGGAAGAGGTGTCGGCTCGCTTCGTAGATGGCGTCTTCGTGATTGCCCTCGCCCAAGGGCCACGCGACGCGCACGGCCCAGCCCAGCACGATCATGCCGCTATAGAGCAGCACGGCCCAGCTCATGCCGACGGCGCGTGCGACTGTCATCGACGCGTCGGGCGCCATTCCCATGAACTTGTTCACTGCGTGGGGTTGCCCTGGGTAGCCGAGGCCGATGCCACACAGTCCCATGGCGAAGCCGGCTGCAGCGAGACCTTCGCGCGTGCCGAACGGGCTCTGATAGCCTGGGACTTCGAGTGCGCTGACTGCCGTGACGAAGGCCTCGACCCCGCCGAGGTGCAGCACCGCGGCCACTGGGACCAGCACGGCGACAGCCACCATGAGCAAACCCTGCAACGTGTCCGTGATGCTCGCTGCGAGGTAGCCGCCCATCAGCGTGTAGGCGACCGTGACCAGCGCGCCAATCGCGATGCCCAGGCGTGGGTCGGCGTCGAACGCGTGAGCAAAGCCGCTGCCCGCCGCCTGCATCTGCGCCGCGACATAGGTCAGCAGCGATGCGAGCGTCAGCAGCGAGGCCGCGACGACGACGGCGCGATGCCCCTTCTGGTCCTTGGGACCGGCCAAGAACTCCGTCAGCGTTACTGAATCGCCAGTGGCCAAGCGCAGCCGCGGCGCGACGAGAAACCAGTTGATCACGAAGCCGCCGACGCAGCCCGGCACCAGCCACAGCGCCGACAGGCCGTGCAAGTACGCGAAGCCGCTGGTGCCGACGAGGCTCCACGCCGAGGACGAACTGGCGTTGGCCGCGAGGGCCGTGACCCAAGGACCGAGCGTCTTGCCACCGAGATAGAAGCCGGTGGCGTCGTGCGTGCGTTGGCGTGCGATCCAGCCCAGGACCAAGAGGCCGATCAGATAGGCCAGCAGCGTGAGCAGGATCGCCGTGGAGCGTTCCATGGCGCGAGACTACCATCCGCGGTCGCTGGAGAAACCAATGCCCGACCGCCCTGATCGTTTCGCCCTCTACCTCGGCCGCCGTTGTGTGCTGGACGACCCGTTCGTCGAACTCGACCTCGGTTGCGCGGGTCTCGCCGACGCGGACCTGGCGTCCCTCGAGGGGCCGTTTGCGAAAGCCCTCGTCGCCATGCAGACGCTCGAAGCAGGCGGCATCGCCAACGCCGACGAGAAGCGCATGGTCGGCCACTTCTGGCTGCGCGCGCCGGGCCTGGCGCCGTCGCCCGAGATCGAGCAGTCGATCGTGGGTGCCTTGGGCAGCATCGAGGCCTTCGCGCAGGCCGTGCACAGCGGTCGCATCGCCCCGCCCGAGGGAGGTGCCTTCACCAAGGTCGTCTTGTGTGGCATCGGCGGCTCGGCACTCGGACCGATGCTGCTCGCCGATGTGTTCGGTTCGGTCGAAGCGCCCATGAGTCTGTGCGTGCTCGACAACACCGATCCCGAGGGCATCGACTTGGCACTCGAGGAAGTCGGTTCGCTGCAGGACACGCTCGTGATTGTCATCAGCAAGTCGGGCGGCACGCCGGAGACGCGCAACGGCATGCTCGAAGTCGAACGCGCGTGCAAGCAGCAGGGCATCGCGTTCGCGCCGCGTGCCGTCGCTGTAACGACCCCCGGTTCGTTGCTGCACAAGCGCGCCGAGAACGAAGGCTGGGCCGCGACCTTCCCGATGTGGGATTGGGTGGGCGGCCGCACGTCGATCACGTCGGCCGTCGGTCTGCTGCCCGGGGCCTTGCTCGGCATGGATGTGCGCGCGTTCCTGGCCGGAGCGGCGGCGATGGACGACGCGACGCGGCGCCAGGACGTGCGGCAGAACCCGGCCACGATGCTGGCGGCGTTCTGGCACCACGAAGGCAAGGGCAAGGGCGAACGCGCGATGGTCGTGCTGCCGTACAAGGACCGGCTGCTGTTGCTGTCGCGCTACATGCAGCAGCTCGTCATGGAGTCGCTGGGCAAGGAGCACGATCGCAAGGGCAAGGTCGTCAACCAGGGCATCGCCGTCTACGGCAACAAAGGTTCGACCGACCAGCACGCCTACGTGCAGCAGCTGCGCGATGGTCGCCACGACTTCTTCGCGCTGTTCGTGCGCGTGCTGCAGGACCGCGCCGCGGGCCACTTCGAAGTCGAACCGGGTGTCACGTCGGGCGACTTCCTCGACGGATTGTGGCAGGGCACGCGGCGAGCGCTGCTGGAGAAGGGACGCACGTCGGCGACCATCGCCGTCGATCGGCTCGACGAACGCGTGCTCGGCGCGTTGGTGGCGCTGTTCGAACGCACGGTCGCGATCTACGCGGAACTCATCGACGTCAACGCCTACCACCAGCCCGGCGTCGAAGCGGGCAAGAAGGCCGCTGCCGTGGTGCTCGAGCTGCAGAAGAAGCTCCTGGCCGCGCTCACCGGCGACGGTCAGGGCATAGCCGCACTCGCCAAGAAGGTGGGCGCGGACGCGGCCGACTGCTGGCCGATCCTGCAGCACCTTGGCGCCAACCGGCCCGAGGTAGCGGTGTCGCACGGCCACGATCCGGAGCAGGCGAAGTTCCACCGGCGGTGAAGGTGCGCGCTGTGTGGTGCCTGTTTGCGGCGGGCGCGTGCGTCGCGCGTTCCGACCAGACGGGCAGTGAGTCGCCGCTTGCGACGCCTGCCGCACCTGCTGCGTCTGCGCCGCATCTCCAGGCCGTGCGCATCACGTTCGAACCGCCGCTCGACCAGCCCGGCTGGCTCCTCGTCGAGCACGAATCGGGTGCGCAGGACAAGGTCCCGACCTCACGAACGGGCGTCGAGGTGTTGCTGCCCAAGGGCCCGGCGTCGTTGCGCCTCGAAGTCGGTGGCCAGGTGTGGCAGCGGCCGGTTCTGGTGTCGGCAGCCGGCGAGGACATCGTCTGGAACCTGCGGCGGTAGCTATTGCGTCGATACGTGGCTCGGTTCGTTCGACTGGTGGCTCAACCCGCAGTCGGAGGCCTACCGAGGCCTGAACCTGTGTCACGGGTACCCGAGCGTCTACTACCAGTTCTTCGCCAACGTCGTGCATACAGGCACACAGGACGTCATTGTGCCGTTTCCCGCTCCGCCAAGAACTGTTCGCGTCGGGGACGACACGCCTTTTGCCGATTGCTGCGGCTTCTCGGTCGCTGCCGCAAGCAGGCGTCGCCGTGTCTTGGAGGCGACACGGGGACACCGTACCGGGACACCGGGACATTTGCACAGTCGGCGCACGGCAACAGCCGCTACTTGCGCCCGCTCCAGCGCAGCATCTGGTCGGCGAGATCACACGGGTACCACACCTCGACGTCGGTCACTTCGCCGGCCGCATTGCGCACGGGGCGGAGTTCGGGCTGCACGAAGCCGGTCACCGAGGGCAGGTGCAGTGAGGTGAGCCGTTCGACGACCTGCCCTCGCAGAGTCGGGTCGACCTTCGTGCCGTAGGTCTCGACGAGCGCCTTGCCGGCTTTGAAGTCGCCGGTGGCCTTGATGCGCATCACCTCAGCGAGCAACTTGCCGCAGCCATCGCGGAACGCGGCGATCGATGCGACCGTGTAGAAGGTCTTGCCATCCTTCTGCTGCACGGTGACCGCGTCGCTGTTCTTCAGCAGCCAGTGCACGATCATCTGGCGGTTGCGCATGTGGTCTTCTTCGATCTTGCCGCCCTCGGGCACGCGCCGCAGCTGCAGCAGCGCATTGCGCGCATAGGCCTCGTACTTGGCCAACACCGCGTCGTCGTTGGGCACCAGGCCCATCTGTTTCACCTTCGCGTCGGCGATCCAGTAGAGACCGACCAGGTCGGCGCGGCCTTCCTCGAGGGTCGAGTAGTAGGTGCCGAGGATTTGGGCCGGGTTCTTCACCTCGGGCAGCACCTGGCCCGACGCGTGGCCGACGACTTCGTGCAGGTTGGTGTGCAGGTCATCCATCGCGGCCGAGTACTTGGCGGCACGCTCGGCCTCTTCCTTCGTGAACGAGAACTCCTTGCTGCTGCCCTTGCCCGACGTCTTGTCGTAGGCCTCGACGACGTTGCTGAGGTTGACCGACTTGCTGCCGTAGTCCTGGCGGATGTCCGCCTCGTTGGGCAAGTTGACGCCGATCGGCGTGATCGGGCCGCAATCGCCAGTTTCGGTGATCACCGAGATCGCGCGTGCCGAGATGCCTTTGACCTCGGCCTTCTTGAAGCGCGCTTCCCACGGCATGTGGTCCTCGAACCACTGCGTCTCGCGCGCCAGTGCGGCGATCTCGTGGGTCTTCTGCTCGTTGCGAAAGCTGATCACAGCCTGCCACGAGCCCTTCATGCCGCGCACGTCGAGGTAGACCTCGATGAAGCCGAGCGCGAAGTCGACGACCGAATCGCGGTCCTGCACCCAGGCGATGTTGAATGCGCGCCAGTCCTTCGGGTCGCCGGTCTCGTTGTAGCGGATCAGGTGTTCGAGTGCCTTCTGCGTCGCTACGGGCGCGACCTTCACGGCTTCGCGCAGGTGCGTGTTGACGGCGGCGAGCTGCTTGGCGTAGAGGCCCGGTGGCACGTCCTTGCCGTCGCCGCAGCGATAGACCTGCTCTTTGAGCTTGCCGTCCTGTTTGACTACGCGCGAGTTGAGGCCGTAGTGCTCGGTGAAGTTCTCGAAGTCGGCCGTCGTGCAACCGACGTAGAGGTTGTTGCAGCTCGCGGCGACGGGATCGGCGCCGCCTTCGGGGCTCTTGTCGGTCACTGAGACGAAACTGCGGGGGTCGGTCATCGCAACGTAGATCTCGTGCAGGTTCTTGGCGGGGGCGAGCTGGTCATCGGCGATCGGCTGGCCGTGCTGGGCCGCGTTCTGCACCGCGGCCGCGAACTGGTCGTTATCCAGGCGCAGCAGTTCCTTCTTGGTGCTGTGGTTGTCGTGGATGCCGTTGTGGATCCAGAACAGCTTGGTGTAGCGCTCGACCTCGCTGCGCACGGAGGCCGGCAGCGTGTCCCTTGTCAGATACAGCGATTCCAAGACGTAGCGGATCGGCAGGTTCATCGCGAACCTCTGATCGAGCGTGATGTCGCGTCCGGCAATCGCGGCCTGCGCGAGGTGCCAAGCGAGCAGCTTGTCCTTGGCGGTCAGGTCGGCGAAGCCGTCGGCGTACAGCTGCACCACGGCACTGGTGTCGACGCGATCGAGTTCGTAGCGACGCACAGGGCTTTGCGCGCCGCCGGTCTGAGCGGCGCTGGAACTCGCGATGCCAGCGAGAACGACGAGGATTGGAATCAGCGTCCGGGAACGGGTCGAGAGCATGGCGAGGTCTTCGCGGGCAGCGGCACCGCGGTCAAGGGCTGCTTGTGGATTGCGGGGCTCGGCGTGAACTCCGTCGGGGGCTGCTCATGCTGTATGGCTACCGCGACGGCACGCCTTTCGAGAACACTTCGAGCAATACGAGGCGCATCGCGCCGCCCTGGCACGTGTGCCCGTCGGGATCTTCGAACGGTGCATCGGCGACACTCTCTGACTCTCGCCGAGCCAAGCGTTGAGGCCGTAAGCCGACAATACGAGGGCGAGCGAAGGATTGCCGTTCCGAGGCGATGTTGTCGGCCAGGGCGCCGCCCGCAGTCGAGAAGAGACTACCCGCTACGACGTCGCCGCTCGGCAGCGTTGTCAGGGTGTCGACCGCACCCGCAGCGGTGTCACGCTGGCGATCCGATCGTAGTCGCGGTCCCGATGCAGCACCTGCAAGTCGTGGCGCAGCGCGCACACTGCAATGAGACAGTCGGTCGAGGAACGGATCGTGATGCCCGCGCCGCGAGCTGTTCGATAGAGTTCCGCTGCTTCGAGCCACACGTCGATTCGCATGGGAGACTCGACGATCGGGAAGGCCAACATCGATTGTTTTGCCATCCGGAACGCGCTTGTCTCGCGCATGCCTTGCAGCACCTCCTGTACGATCGGCGGGCATACCACGACTTCGTCCAGATCGACGGTCGCCTCGATGTCGAGTGGTTTGT
>JBDSBS010000439.1:0-2650 GCA_039921435.1 Planctomycetota bacterium
TGGCTCATGCCGAGCGGTTCGTCGTTGCGGAGAACGCCGTTCTTCTCCCCGTAGCCTTGCGCGCGGCCCTTGATCAGCTCGCTGGAGACGTCGTAGCGCGTGTGCGCCAGCTCGAGCGGCGCGCACAGCTCGTCATGCACGACCTGCGCGTAGGACTTGCCGTGCACCTGCTCGAGCACCATGCCGAGCAAGTAGTAGCCGGTGTTGTTGTAGTGCCAGTCCGTGTCAGGCTCGAAGTCGAACGGCTTGCCCGCGACGAGTGCGAGCAACTCCTGGTGACTCAGTTCGAGCGGTTGCAGCTTCTGCCACGACTCACCGAGTTCCGTGTAGCTCGGGATGCCGCTGCTGTGGTTCAGCAGGTTCCGGATCGTGACCGGCTTGCCCTTCGGTGAAACCTGCGTCGGGAAGTCGGGCACGAACTTCGACAGCGGGTCGTCGAGCGACAATTTCTGCTGTTCGATGAGGCGCATGATCGCAGCCGCGGTGAACTGCTTGGTGATCGAGCCGATGCGGAACATGGTCGTCGCGGTTGCCGGCACTTCGAACTCGGCCTCGGCGAGGCCGTAGCCCTTGCTCAGCAGGACCTCGCCACGCTGCGCGATCGCGACCGACAAGCCGACGGCGTCGGGTTTGGCCAGACGGCCAGCGACGAGCGCTTCGACCTTGGTGAGCCAGGCCGGCTCCTGCGCGACGAGGGATGCGAGCAGGAGAGGGAGTGCGGCGAACCGCACGATCGACGACGTGTTCACCGGGGCAAGCTAGGGCTGCCACTGCGTCGCGGTCAACAACTCGCTGGGTGACGGTCGGAGACGACGCTCAACTGTGAACGCCCGGCGCTTCCATGCCGGTGCGCTCGACCCATTCGACATAGCTGCCTGGATACGCGTTGGGCGGCTTGCCTGCCGTGCAATCGCTGACGTCGAGCACCTTCGTCGCCAGCCCGCGCAAGAACGTGCGGTCGTGCGAGACGAACAGCATCGTGCCCTCGAAGTCGCGCAGCGTCTGTACGAGCATTTCCTTGGTCGTCAGGTCCAGGTGGTTGGTCGGCTCGTCGAGCACCAGAAAGTTGGGCGGGTCGAACAGCATGAGCGCGAGCACGAGCCGCGACTTCTCGCCGCCGCTCAAGAACGCGATGCGCTTGTCCTGGTCGTCGCCGCTGAACTGGAACGCGCCGAGCACGGTGCGCTTGGTGCCCGTGGACTCGAGCGGGTACTTTTGGTCGAGCTGTTCGTAGACCGTGAGTTCTGGATCGAGCAGGTCGAGTGCTTGCTGCGCGAAGTAGCCCATCTTGACGCTGCCGAGCTTGACGTTGCCCGCGTCGGGTTCGAGGTGGCCGGCGACCATCTTGAGCAGCGTCGTCTTGCCCGAGCCGTTCTGGCCCATGACGCACCAGCGCTCGCCGCGCTTGACCTCGAAGTCGAGGTGCTTGTAGACGGTCTTGCTGCCGTAGCTCTTGTCGACGCCCTGGAACGTGACGATGTCGTCGCCCGAGCGCGGTGGTCTCTTGCAGGCGAACGGCACGATCTCGCGCTTCTTGGGTGGCTCGATGCGCTCGATCTTGTCCATCTTCTTCTGCCGGCTCTGCGCCGCGGCCGCCTTGGCGACGTGCGTGCCAAAGCGATCGATGAAGCGCTGCATCTTGGCGATCATCGCCTCCTGGCGCGCGAACGTGGCCTCCTTCTGCGCGAAGCGGTTCTTCTGCTCGCGCTCCATGAAGTCGTAGTCGCCCGTGTACGAAGTGAACTCGCCGCCGTCGACGTCGATGATGCGGCTGACGACACGGTTCATGAAATCGCGGTCGTGGCACGTCATCAACACCGCGGCTTTGCTCTGTCTGAGGTAGCCTTCGAGCCACAGAATCGACTCGATGTCGAGGTGGTTGGTCGGCTCGTCGAGCAGCAGCACGTCGAAGTTGCCGAGCAGCACCGTCGCCATGCCGACGCGCATCTTCCAGCCGCCCGACAGAGCACCGACATCGCCTTCGATCTGCTCGTCGTGGAAGCCGAGACCGTGCAGCACTTCCTTGCTGCGCGCTTCGAGTTCGTAGCCGCCGAGATCCTGGTACTCGGCCTGCACCTCGCCGTAGCGCAGCAGGATGCGGTCCATGTCGTCCGCCTTGTCGGGGTCGCCCATGTCGTGCTGCAGCTGCTCGAGCTCGTGGTGCAGTTCGCCGATGCGGCCGCTGCCGGCGATCGCCTCGTCGAGCACCGAACGGCCCGACATCTCGCCCATGTCCTGGCGGAAGTAGCCGAGCGTGAGGCGCTTTGGCAGTGCGACGTCGCCGTCGTCGGGCTTCTCTTCGCCGACGATGAGGCGAAACACGGTCGACTTGCCAGCGCCGTTGGGGCCGGTCAGGCCAACCTTCTCGCCGGGGTTGACCTGCAGCGAGGCGTCGACGAACAGGACCTGGTTGCCGTGGCGTTTGTTGATGCCGGTGAGCGTGATCATTCGGGGGCGAACACCATAGCGAGCATCGACGCCCGCGCCGACCCCCGGATTGGGTTATCACGCAACAACGCAGGAACGGCCCGGCGAATGCCGGCGGCGCGTTTGCGCCTCGCTGGGAAACGGGCCCCGCAGGCCCCCCGCAGGCCCCCCGCAGGCCGGGCCCCGATCTCAGCGAATGTCGACGCTGCCGTTGTGCGTGGTG
>JBDSBS010000440.1:0-5427 GCA_039921435.1 Planctomycetota bacterium
ACGGACTGATCGCGCTGGTGGCCGATGCCGACCACGATCTTGAGCGGGTGCTTCGCCACCGCGAACGCGACGTCGCGGTCGTCGAACCAAGCCAGGTCGGTGCGCGAACCACCGCCGCGCACGATGCAGAGCACGTCGAAGTCGACCGCATTCTGGGCAAACCAGGCGAGACCCGCGAGCAGGCTCGGCTTGAGTTCGGCGCCCTGCACCTTGATCGGCAGCAGCGTCACTTCGAAGCCAACGCCCGAGTCCTCGAGGTGGCGCAGGAAGTCGTTCCAGCCGTCGGAGTCAGGGCTCGCCAGCACGCCGATGCGCAGCGCGGGCACGGGAAAACCCAACGAACGGTTGCGGTCGGCGAGGCCCTTCTGCAGCAGCTCGCGCAGGATCTGTTCGCGCGTCAGCGCCAGCTTGCCGAGCGTGAAGCTCGGGTCGATGTCCTGGATGATGATCTGAAAGCGTCCCGTCGCCACGTAGAGGTCGAGCTTGACGAGGGCGCGGATCTCGATGCCGTCGCGCAGGGTCAGTGGCGCATCGCCAGAGGCGAGTCGCGGCAGCAGCCGTTCAGCGGTGTTGCCAAACAGCGAGACTTCGACCGCAGCCAGCGCGCGAGATTCCCCTCTGGCCTTCTCGACGAGCTGGAAGAAACGATGTGGCCGGCCGGCACTCTTGTCGAAGTCGACGATCTCGCCCACGACCCAGCATGCATCGGGAAACTGCTGTCGCAGGCCATCGCGCACGCGCGCGTTCAGGCTCGAGATCGACATTGCTGGGGCTTGTTCGCCGTCGGCCGCACTCGGTATCGGCAGTGGCAGCGAGCCCTGTTGGGAGGCGGGCCGCGTTGGCTTCGCTTCTGCGGCTGGCTTGACTCCCAGCGTGCCGGCCAGCAGCGAGGGAATCTCGGGCGCGAAGTCGAACAGGTGGCGCGAGAGCGCTGCGTACACCTGTTCGACGTGGGTCGCCGGCACGCGCCAGAGTTTGCCCTTGGGATCCCAGCGCCGTCCCGGCAGTTCCTTGACTGTCGCGACGAGGTCCTCGCGGTAGGGGAACCGGATCAGCAGGGTGGCACCGTCCTGGTCGAGTTCGACGGAACCGGTCATCGCGCTGCGTTCATAGCGGATCGTCTGCGGGGCAGAGCACAGAAACCGCGCCGCGCGCGACGCTGGCGGCGGCGGCCATCGAGATCGGCCGGCCAGCCGCCGTGCTGAGGTCGGTCATGATGTCGGGCGCCAGACCACAAGGGCGGACCGCGTAATAAGGTGCGAGGTCCATGGCGACGTTGATGCCGATTCCGTGCAGATTGATCCAGTGCTTCACGGCCACGCCGATCGAAGCCAACTTCTTGCCGTGCACGAAGACACCGGTGCCGTCGACCGAGGGCTCGGCGGCAAGCCCAAAGGCGGCCGCCACGCGTGTGCCGAAGGTCTCGAGCCGGCGCAGCCAGGCCCGCACGTCGCGCTCCGGCAGGTGCAGGATCGGATAGACGACGAGCTGGCCGGGGCCGTGGTAGGTGATCTTGCCGCCGCGCTCGACAGGCACGATGCCAGGACGCAACTCCGCAGGCGGGGTCGCTCGGCCGGCGGTGTAGACGGCCTCGTGTTCGACCAGGACTATGCGGCCTGGGCAATCGCCGCGCCTCACCGCGGCGTGCAGCTCGCGCATGTGGGCCAGGACCGGCTCGTAGGCGGAGCGACCGAGATCCTCGACTTCGGGGAACAAGCCGGCAGACTAGCGGGCGTGGCGCTGGCTGTGACCATGGTGTGTCTCGCTGCCCTGCAGCAATTCCAGGTAACCCCCTTCCCGAGCGAGGTTGGTCAGCAGGCTCGTGTGTCCGCGAAAAAGGATGGCGCACCGCTGGCCGGGCTGAGCATAACGCTCGAGACCCCCGATGGTGTGCGTCGCCCGCTCGGTGTGACCGGCGCGGATGGCAGCCTGCTGTTCTTTCCGCAGGCGGTCGGTTCGCACGTGGTATCGGGCGATGCCGATGGAGTGCGAATCTTGGCGCCGTTCCGCGTCGTCGCCGATGCCCCGGGTTGGCGATTCGCGTTTGGCTCTGTGCCGCTGGGGCTAGCCTTGCTCTGGTGGAATCTCAGACGGTGGAAGCAGGGCCGACGGAACTCTGCCCGCCGTGACCCAGCCGAGCAGTGACTCAGCCGAGCAGTGACTCAGCCGAGCACGCGTTCGACGTGGCCCTTGACCGTGCGCAGGTCCGCGTTGCCCGTGAAGCGATCGACTTCCTTGCCGTCGCGGAAGAACACGCAGGTCGGCACGCTCATGATGCCGAGGCTGGCGGCCGTGTCCTGGGCACTGTCGATGTCGATCTTGTAGACATCCATGCGGCCTTTGTATTCGCCCGCCACCTTGTCGATGGTGGGCGCCAGCGCTTTGCATGGCTGGCACCAACTGGCGGAGAAGTCGACCAGCACCGGGGCTTTCGCGGTTTGCAGGGTGCTCTGGAAGTTGGAGTCAGTGAGTTCTGTGACCATGGGATGCTTTCTGCGTCTGGCGACAGCCGCCAGTGGGCTCCGTATCTTGTCCACCAGTGCGGTCAGTGCAAGGTTCGACTGGGGTGTGGTGCTCGACCCTGGCGAAGACTCGAATGGCGCGCGCCGCTCGCTCCGTGTCGGCCGATGTGCGGTTGCCCGTTCAGCCTTCGCGATTCAGCGCTGACAACAGCCGATCGGTTGGAATGCCATTCTGCGCGGCGACATTCTCGATCGAGTCGCTCGGATTGAAGCCGCAGTTGCGGCAACCGCCGAGGTGGAAGTCGCGCATGAGCACCATGCCGAGCGATGGGTCGGCCGTCAGGGCCTCGAGCATTGTGGTTTGCGGGGTGAAGCGACCATTCTTCTGCGTCTGTGATGGAGTCTCTGAAGGAGTCTGTGATGGGTTGTTCATGTCGATCTCGCGTTTCGTGCTCAGGATGACTCTGCGTTGAGGATGCTGACTCGCTGGGCGACTTTGCCAGCGATGTCGATGAGTGCGCGGGCGCTTGCCGAATCGGGGTTCGCGATCGTGATCGGCTTGCCTTGGTCGCCGCCCTCGCGCACGGCTACTTCCAGAGGAATCTGACCCAACAAAGGCACGCCGAACTCTTTCTCGATCTTCTGGCCGCCACCTTGGCCGAACAGGAAGTACCGCTCGGTTTGGCCAGGCGGCGTGAACCACGACATGTTCTCGACCACGCCGAGGATCGGCACATTGACAGTCTGGAACATGCGGATCGCCTTGCGTACGTCGAGCACGGAGACGTCCTGCGGGGTGGTCACGATCACGGCACCCATCAGGTGGGCTTGCTGGCTCAGCGAGAGCTGAGCATCGCCCGTGCCCGGCGGCAGATCGACGACTAGGTAGTCGAGATCGTGCCAAGCGACGTCGAAGAGGAACTGCCGGACCGCCGAGTGCAACATCGGGCCGCGCCAGATCACGGGCTGGTCCTCTGCCACCAGCAGCGCCATCGACATGACTTGCAAGCCGTGCCGTTCGAAGGGCACGATCTTCTTGTCGACAACGGTCGGCTGACCAGTCAGTCCCAGCATCAGCGGGACGTTGGGGCCGTAGACATCGGCGTCGAGGATGCCGACGCGCGCGCCGGCGCGGTGCAGCGCGCAGGCGAGATTGACCGCGACGGTCGATTTGCCGACACCGCCCTTGCCGGAGGAGACCGCGATGACGTTTTTGACGCCGGGGATTACTCCCTTGTCGCCAAGTACGGGGCGGCTGGCCGTCACCCGAGCCGTCATTTCGACGGCGACCTCGGCTACGCCGGGCAGGGTTCCGACGGCGCGTTCTGCCTGGCTGCGCATCAGGTCCTTGACCGGGCAGGCGGGTGTGGTCAGTTCGATCGAGAACGCGACGTTGCCACCGCAGATGCGAAGGTCTTTGACGAAGCCAAGGGCGACGATGTCCTGGTGCAGGTCTGGATCTCGAACCGCCCGGAGGGCTTCGAGCACGGCGCTTTCCGTGGGTGCTGCGAGGGGAACTGGCATGCGGAAGTGGCTAAATAGCCATGGAATGGGGCCATATCAAGAGGCTGGTTTCGGGACTAGGCCGCAGCTGGGCAGGAAGTTCTGCTGCGTGCCTGCGTCCAAGGTGGTTCCTCAGCCGCCTCCAGGCGGGAATGAGTGTTTTCGCGGACCCTGGGCCCGCTTCTTTGTCTTATTGTCCCGAACCCATGCTGCTTCGAGTACTCGCCACTCTGCTCTGCCTGTCGACGGTTGCGCCATGTCAGCGCGCCGAGGGCCAGCCCGACGGCGAATTGTCGCGCAAGCGCCAGGCCAAACAAGACGCAGGTGCGGAGACCAAAGAGGCCCAGGAGGAGTGGGACAAGCTGACGCCCGAGCAGCGACTGGAGAGGAATGTCACCCACGGCGCTTCGGCGCACTGCAGGTTCTTGGCGACGGTGAAACCCGCCAAGCTCATGCCGGGTCAGACCGGAGTCGTGGTCGTGAGCGCGATCTTGCAGGGCGATGCCGTGCTGCCGGCACCCGCTCCTTTGGAAATGGTTGCCGCGCCGCAGCAGGGGCTGCTCAGTCTCGGCAGCATGACGATCTTGCCGCCGGCAGCAGGCAAATTGGCCAAGGCGTACCTCGGGCGTCCCGTCTACGACAACTTCGCGTGGTTCGAAGTACCCATCACGGTGGCCCCCGAAGCCGAGGTGGGCAAGAAGCAGATCGTAACGATCGACTTGCGCTTCGACCTCTACGACGGCAACTCTGCCCAGCCCGTCGGCCGGTTCCTAGACCGGGTGAGCACGGAAGTCGAGTTCGGTCGCGTGTCGGACCCCGTCGTCCGCGGGTTTCCCAGCTCGTCAGCGACCTCCCCCCCGTCGGGCGCCGACGAAGCGCGTCCGGACACAGCGGCGAAGGCGCCGAAGGCGCCGGGTCGGGTAGTCGAGGGAGCGGATCCACTGCTGCCCGAACGCGCGGCCGCGCAGCCGGCGCCTGCCCAGCCGACCACGCCCCACGCGACTGCGGCGCGAGAGCCTCTGCCCCTCGAATCCGGCGTGGCCATCCCGTGGCCACTCGTGCTGGGTGGCGGGGGGCTCGTGGTGCTGATCTTGGTATTGCTCGTCCGCAAGAAGTAGCGGCTGGCCGCAGTTCCCATGCGGTGAGGACGGTGTATTAGCCGTCGTCGCAACCGGCCCGCCGGACGCCATCGGTCTCGGGCTCGCACGACCCTTGGGCTGCACCGGCACGGAAGTTGATCGCCGTCACTTTCGTTGCCTCCAGTCCATTCCTGCCGTCGAAGACCATCTGCTGTCGGTGGTCGTATCAAATGGCTAAGGAACTCAACCCCAGGTGCTCCATGGTGCTCTCCAAGCTCTTCTCCACCGCCAAATCGAAGCTCCAGATGGGGCAGGTGGTCACGCTTGCTCAGCTGGACCATATGCTCGACGTCACGAGCGACCGGTTCGTGCGCGAGGCTCGA
>JBDSBS010000441.1:0-7981 GCA_039921435.1 Planctomycetota bacterium
CGTATCCGTCCGGGCATGCAACGTTTGGCGGCACAGTCTTCCAGACGCTGCGGCGGTTCTACGGGACCGACACGATCCCGTTCACGTTCGTGTCGGACGAGCTCAACGGGGTGACTCTCGACAACCAAGGCAACCCGCGCCCACTGGTGCCGAGGACCTTCCTCAACCTGTCGCAAGCCGAAGAGGAGAACGGCCAGAGCCGTATGTACCTCGGCATCCATTGGAACTTCGACAAGACCGCGGGAATCAGCCAAGGCAGGTCGGTCGCAAATTGGGTGTTCGACCACACGTTCCTGCCGATTCCGTGAGCGCTCTGCGGGGTGAGCGTCGGCTCGCCGCCTAGCCAACGTCGTCGATGGCGCCTGAGATCGGGCATTTCGCACAGGTTGGCCGAGCGAATGCTCGGCACCAAGTGCGACCTTCTCGGTCTCTCGGCACGAGCTCGTTGGCATGGCTAGACTCACTGGTGATGGTAGCCCTTCGATTTCGCCTCGGCAGTGTCGCGCTGCTCGGACTCCTGCCTGCTGCCCCCTGCCAGGACGAACTGCGCGAACGCGTCAACCACGCGCTCGTCGAGGCGCGCCCGGCGCTGCTCGAGCACCTGCGCGCCGCCACCCGCGAGAACGTGCGCCAAGGCGAGCTGGCGCTGCTCGTGCTCGCAGCCATTCACGATGGCGTCGACGCCGGCGATCCCATCTTCGCCAAGGCTGCTCAGAGTCTGGCCAAGGCCAGGATCGACGAGACCTACGACCTGGCACTGCGCCTCATGGTCTGTGAGGCACAGCCGACGTTCCCCAACCGCCTCGATCTCGCCAAGGCCGACGCCAAGGAACTGCTCTCGCACCGCGACTTGCGCGGCGGCTTCAGCTACCGCGACAACGCCAACACGTGGGACCTCAGCAACACGCAGTACGCGGCGCTCGGCCTGCGCGCGGCGAAGGCGCTCGGCGTCAAGGTCGACGGTTCCGTATGGGCGAAGATGGCACAGGAGATCGGCGAGCAGCAGGATTCCTACGGGGGCTTCGGCTACTCGCGTTCGATGCGGGGCCCCGGTGCCTATGCGTCGATGACCGCGGCCGGCATCGCCGTGCTCGCCATCTGTCGGCAAGCGCTCGGTGACGACGGCCGGGCCAATGCGGCCATCGACAAGCGCGTCGATCGGGGGTGGCAGTGGTTTGCGCGCAACGTCGCCGTCGTCGGTTCGCCGAAGGAACGGTGGGCGTACTACTTTCACTACGGCCTCGAGCGCGCGGCGATCCTGTGCGACGTGGAGACCATCGATGGCGTGGATTGGTACAAGAAGGGCGCGACCATGCTCTGCGATGCGCAGTTGCCCGGCGGCGGTTGGCGCAGCAACACCGACGGCTATCCCGGCAACGGACTCGAACGCGGCCAAGGCAACAGCGTGCCGACGGCGTTCGCGATCCTGTTCCTGCGGCGCAAGTTCCACAAGGTCACGGGCCCGATCACGCCGCACATCGTGACCCTGGCCGCGGTCGGACCGAAGTCGAAGCAGCCCGACATCGATGCGTGTGCTACCGAGCTCGTGCGCCGAGGCCTGGAGGCGATGCCGGACCTGTTGCGGGCGCTGCGCAGCGAGTGTGAACCGCAGCGATACGCCGCGGCCGCGGCGTTGGCGAAGATCGCCGGCGATTCGTTTGGCTACGAACCGGGACGCGATGCCGACGCCAATCGTGATGCCGTGCGCAAGGCCGAGCTCTGGTACCTGCGCAATCGGTGAGGTGAGGGCGCTGAGGTGCGGGCGCCACTTCAGCGCGGCGGCGTCGAGGGCCACGCGAGCACATCGTACGCGCGCCGCGTCGAGTCCGCTTCGGCTTCGTAGATCGCGATCACTTCGTCCTGGGCCGTGCCGTCGACGTTGGCGGCGAGCAGCTTGCGCAGCCGCCAGACGGCGGGATCGCGCATCGGCACGGTGGCGGCGACCTTGACGTCGCCTGTCAGCGACGCCGCGTGTTGGTCGAGCAGACCCGAGACGAGGCCGAACAAGCGCTCGAGGTCGAAGATCGTGTTCGGGTCTTCGAACAGCAGCTCGCGCATCTGCTTTCTGCCCGCGGCCGACGTCAGCGTCGGCGTTGCCGTTCGAGGGTACAGGTCCAGCGTCGTGCCGTCGGCGGAGACGAGCGCCAGGTCGTTCGACGAAGGTGCCACGAAGGCGCCGCGTACGCCCTGGCGCGCCTTGCCCAAGATGCCCATGAAGCGCTGCACGAGTTCTTCCTGCCGGCCCAACAGCGACAGCAGTGGCGGAATGCGCAGCGTGACCGTTCGTCGCCAGGCGGGCTTGTTCTCGAACGTGCCTCGCTCGCTGCGATAGCCGACGGCCTTGATGTCGATGTCGATCGACTGCACGAGACCCAGCAAGATCGAACCGATCGAGGGCAGCTGCACTTGGAAGGCCAGCAGGTCGCTGCGCTGGTCCTCGTCGAGATCGATCAGCAGGAACGCACTCACGTCGTCGGCGACTGCTTGCGTGTGCGCCTTCGTGAACTGCGGGCCGCTCTTCTTTGACAAGAACGTCCACAGCTTGCGCCGGTGGGCGATGACGAAGTCGGGGATGCCATCGCCGTCGATGTCGCCGCGCTGCAGCATCTGCTTGTCGCCGAGCACGAGCGTCGAACCGAGCGCCACGGTGGCGCTCGGCGTGCTGTCTTGGAACTGCGTCAGGTCGACTTCGATGGGCACAGCGAAGCCGCCTTGCGGATCCTGCAGGTGGAAGAAGTGCCGCATGCCGTCATGCGAGACGAGGTCGGGCTTGCCGTCGCCGTTGAGATCCGCCGTCTCGATCTGCGGCACGACGAGTCCGCCTTCGTGTTCGTCGTCGAGTTGGCCGTTGCTCGCGTCGAGCGTGACCGACACCGGCAGCGGCAGCAGCGGCAGTGCGCGGAACGTCGGCGCGCCATCGGCGGGCGCTTCCTGCAGGAATGGCTGGCAGCCCTGCAGCGTCGGCAGCAGCAGGTCGAGGCGTCCGTCGCGATCGAGATCCTGGACGAAGGCCGCTTCCTGCGGCACGTCGACGCGCAGCGCAAAGCGGGCGCGGCGAGCGAGCATGCGCGGCTCGGTGGACTTCGCGTCGTTCGGCCACGGCAGCCAATAGGTGCCCGTTGGGTCGGCGACGACGATTTCGCGGCCCGGAGCCGGATCGATGTCGCGACACGTGAGCAGCGAGTGGGCGGCATCGCGCAGACGCAGCGTGCCCATCGCCGCGAGGCCTGTGCCCTCGCGAACACCGTATCGCTGCAGTTCGCCGGTCGCCGTGACGAGCACCAGTTCGGCGCTACCGTTGCCGTCGGTGTCGGCGATGAGTTCCAACGCGACCTGTGACTGTGGTTCGAGCTGTGCGAGAACGGTGCCCGTGGGAACCGGGTCCTGTGCCCGCAGTGAGCCTGTTGCCGAGAGTGCGGCCGCTGCCAGCAGCGATGCGAACGAGGCGCTCATCATCGCCACGTCACGTGCAGCACTTCGTGCTCGTCGACCACGAGCACGGCGTTCGTCGTGTTGGGCAGTAGACGCGGCCTGGATTCCTTGCCGATCGGCACCTGCCACGCCGGTGGATCGAGGCGCAGGCTCTGTCCGTCGAGCCGCAGTGGCCGGAGCAGCAGGCGTTCGTCGCTGCGCAGCAACAGCGCACCGGCGGTGCCCGAGCCACCGGGCAACACGTGAACGAACGTGCCGCTCGCGCCGCCTCCCCGCGGTCCGCCCGGTGCTGGCAGTTGCAGCTGTTGGTTGAGCATGCCCGGCGTGAGGAAGCGCTCGCCGTCGTTGCGATAGATGTTGAGTTGCGCCTCGAGCGAGGTCGGTCCGCCGCCCGTCAGGCCTCGCAGCAAGTCGGTGCGCACCGTGATCGCGACGAGGTCCGGCCGGCCATCGCCGTCGGCGTCGACGAGCTGCGGCGGGCGCGCGAGGGTCTGCAGTCGCAGGCGGCCATTCGGTTTTGCGGGCCAGGCGTCATCGCCGCGGCGCAGGAAGTGGTCGATGCGCACTTCGACTTCGTCGTTGCGCTGCGCCGACGTCGTCAGCAGCAGGTCCTTGCGGCGATCGCCATCGAGGTCGGCGAGCTGCACATCGAAGGCCGGGTCGAACAGCGTGAGCCTGTCTTTGGGCATCGGCAACGGCAGCGTCGCGGCGGCTGTCGCGAGCTTGCCCAAGGCGGCGTTGTGCCACCACCACAGGGTCTGATTGCGCACCGCCAATCCGTCGAGCACACCGTCACCGTCGAAGTCGAGCAACAACGTCGGCGCTGCGCGCGAACGCACGGAGACGAGTGGCGACCGGTCGAAGTCGTCGTCGTTGCGATCGCCGAGATCGAAGCTGAGCCGCAGTTCGTCTCGCCCCGTGCGAGCCGGCCCGGCGCCGCGCACGGGCACGCGGCTCTGCTTCTCGGGTTGGGTCCACGATGTAGGCCCTGCCCAGGTGACCCGGTCGCCTTCGCGTCGCTGTAGCAGCACGCGCGCGCCGTTGGGTTCGGGCAGAACGAAGTCGTCGCGGCTGTCGCCGTCGACGTCCTGCACCGCGGCTTCGAGAGCCAGCACCTGCTCGCGGTCGGGCGCCTGCCAGACGAGCCGGTGTTCGAACAGCGGCGCATAGGTCGGGCCATTGGCATCACCGGGCAACACGGCGACCGCTCGTTCGGCCGTGAACAGGACCAGCTCGCGGCCGGGGCGCTCATCGACGTCGGCATAGGCGAAGGCGATGACGTCGCGTTCGACCGCGTACGGCGGCCGCGACGGCTCGGCGCCAAACGCCGGACCGGTGGCTGCGCCGAGGTGCACGCGCAGTTCGCGCCGGCCGGTGTTCGAATCGAAGCATGCGATCACGAGGTCCGAGCGTCCGTCGACGTCGATGTCGACGGCGAGCACGCCTTGGATCTCGAGCGTCTTCGGCAGCTGGATCGCCGCGACCTCTGGCTTGGCCTGCGCCCGGGCCGTTGCGGTGACGGCGCCAGAGAGTGCCAGTGCTATGGCAGCAGCCGGGACTCTCATGGATTGACCTCGAGCAGGCGATCGGAGTCGCCAGCCCCGACGGCGATCAACCAGAACAGGCGGAAGCGCCACGCGGCTGCGGTACTTCGATAGTTGATGATGCCGAGCAACATGGAGAACTCGGCGTTGCCGCGGTCGGCGGTGTAGCTGAGCAGCAAGGGAAGGGTGAACTCGGTGAAGTCGCGGTCGCGCTGCGACAGGGGGGCAGTGACGTGCTGCGCCGTGCCGTCGCGCACGTAGTCGAGGTGCACTGCGTCGAGATCGGGATCGCGCAAGGCCGTGAGCACATCCTGCGGGTGTGCCACCGCACGTCCGCCGATCGCAGTCAACAGATCGCCGAAGCGGAGTCCGGCAGAGCGCCACGGACTCGCTCTCGACAGTCCGATGATGACGGCGCCGCCGCCGGGTCCGAGGTCGGCGGCGCGCGCTTCGACTTCGGTGGCCGTGCGCAGCACGACGCCGACGCGCTGCTCTTCGCGATAGCGTTCGGTGGACATGCGGGTCGCCGCGCGCTGGCGCGCGATCAACTGCAGCTCGGTGCGCGACTCGCGTCCGCTGCGGTCCACGTACAACACGACCTTGGTGCCCGGTGGCGTTTGGAGCTCGACCTGGCGCCATTCGCTGGGCCGCGCGAGCGGGCGCGGCGCTGCGTCACCGACGGTCGCTTCGAGCAACACGTCGTCGACCTGCAGCCCGGCGATGGCCGCGGGCGAGTTTTCGATCACCTGGCTGATGCGCAGGGTGCTCGGTGCATCGAGCTTGGCGGCCAGCGTGTCCCGGGCGTCGTCGACGTAGAGGCCCGAGAAGGAACCGGCTGGCAGAAGCAGCCGCTGCGCCTCGTCGTCAGGCTCGGCGCGCAGGTCGAGCGGCTCCTCCATGTCGGCCAGGCCCGGTGCATGTTTCGGCAGGTCGGGCGACAGCGAGCAACTCGCGAGGGCGGCGGAACAGGCAAGGAGTAGGATCAGGCTGAAGGACTGCATGCGGCAGGCGTTCTTGGGGGACCGGGTGCAACACCGTAGCCTGTGTGTCGCGCAAAGCGCAGCGTCGTTCTACACGCCGATGCCAGGCGTTCCAATGCACTTGTCTTCCGCCGCGTTGGCTTCCGGCTACCTGCGCAAGCGCGTACATGCATCGCGCGAGTCGTGCGTGGGCGCGTGTCAGACCCGATGTGTCGAGCGCCTACTTCTCCGCCTTCTTCTTCGCGACCTGGGCCTTGCCGCCGCAGGCCAGCTCGTACGACTCCTGCAGCCACTTCTGCCAGATCGCTTTCGTCAGCGGTTCTTCAGCCGAGAAGCGTGCCGTCACCCAATGCGTCGAGCCGACATCGAAGCGATCGGGCGACTCGGCCGCCAACTGCTCGGCCGCCGCCAGCGAACGCGAGAGCTTGAACCTCGCCTTGAAACCTTGCCCCTTGGCCCCTGGTCCAATGAAGCAGGAACGAACCTCGGCTGGTCTTGAACGAGCTCTGGTTGCAGGACGTGCCCTTGACGACCTCGGGGAACGCCACCGCTTGCATGCGGATCGGCTCCGTGGGATCTGGACCGTGTGCCATCCGGGCACGTCTAACCGATGGTCGCCGCGCGCACCATTGGTAGTGGCATTGCTGGTAGTGGCATGGCCGTGCTGGTGCGTTGGCACCTGTCAGGTCAGTGACCATGCCCGTGGCGCTTCTCTCCTCACCGTCGCCTTACCGTCGCCGTCCGGTCACGGAACGTAACGGGCGCCATAGAGCGAGCTGCCGCAACTGGACAACGTCAGATCGAACGACAGCCACTGCGCCCACAGCGTCGTGCCGACCGGCGCCAGCGGCACGGGTACGAGCACCTGCGCTGCACCGGCGGCATCGACGATGGCGAGCGCGAGCACGTCGGGCGTGACGAACAGCGGACATGGACAGCTGAGCACCGGCACCGGCAGTGGCAGCAGATCGACACCGAGCACCACCAGCGCGATGTGTCCGGGCGTGGCACCGCTCAGGGCGACGGTGCCGGTCGCACCCGGTGCCCACGAGCCGGGAAAACCGATCGCGACCGAGTTACAGCTACACGTGATCTCACGCTGCCAGAACAACTGCTCCGGCGTGGAAGGGATCCATCGGTGCACGACGTCCAGTTCGCAGAGCTGGCGATTGCTCGGCGGGAAGACACTGCCGCGAACGGCGGGGAAGCCGGGCACGGCGAGGCCACTGGGCAGCAGAGTGACGGCTGCTCCGAAGACGCCGCCTTGCGCGGCCTGGTAGACGATGGCATCGCTCGCATCGAAGTAGACGACGTAGGCCTTGCCGAAGACGTCCGCAGCCAGACTGAAGCGGTTGTCCAGATCCGCGGTGTTTTGAGGCACGTGCACGACGATCGCGTTCGACCAGGTGCCGGCGACCAAGGTGCGGTAGTGCAGTTCCGATTGGGTCATCGACAACCAGTGGTTGTAGACCGCGTGCACGGTGCCAGCGATGTCGGCCGAGATGTCACCCGAGAAGTCGCGGCGCACGGTGCCGTCGCCGAGGATCGTCTGCGCGCTCCACGCGGAGCCGTCGAAGCTGCGATGCACCAGGTCGCCGTTGCCCGCGTTGTTGTAGAAGCAGATGTGCACGACGCCGTTCGGGGTCAGCGCCAAGCGAGCCTGCTGCGACGAAGCCGACGTCGACAGCAACCCGAGGTTGACCGGGACAGCGCCTGCCCACGAGCCGCCCGTGCGCTGGAGCAGCATCAGTTGGTTGATCCAGTTCGACGTCGTTTGGGCCGTGAAGTAGACACCGGGCTGCCCCGAGCCCGCATTGTCGACGGCCGCGATGTCGATCGAGTCCGTGCGGGACGCGGTCGTTGCACCGACCTGTGCCGTGACGTCGACGATGCCGGTCACCGCGGCGCCGGCGACGGGATCCACGGCGCGATAGAACTGCTGGAAGAAGGTCGGATAGGTCAGCCGACCCCACGTGATGTGCAAGACGCCGTCGTTGCTCACCGCCATCGCTACCGAGTTGGTCG